>JAJRUF010000184.1 GCA_024277935.1 Gammaproteobacteria bacterium | reverse complement strand
CTTGGCTATGGGCTGAGGCCCCTGCTAATCGGTCTTGTCCCCGATGGTCTTTGGCATTGGTTTTTGCTAGCCATAAAGCACTAATATGCTGCTCATCTTCAATTTGTTCACCTTTACTAAAACTTCGAGAGTGCTCGGCTATCAGTTCATCCCCATCAATAATGCGAACTGTTTTTAAGCACGCATTCACTGTCAGCACCTTTTGTACATGCTGGTGAGGAATGGAGTAGTCATTTAAATCAAAACGGATATAGGGTGTTTTCTGCGCTGTGACTGGTTCGTGTTCGCGGGTATCAAAGGGGTTATCGGCTAAGGCGATTAGGCTGGGTTGTTCTTGTAAAAAAGCCTCCCTGACGGTGAGATCAGTATTTTCAGGGCATCGTCTATCGGCACTGACACCTAGACACCAGTCAGTGGCTTGGGTATTTAAATCATCCAGGGATTGGACGTGTCGTCCTGCAAAGAAGTTGTCACGGATATAACGAATGGCTCGTTCAACACGGCCTTTCTCATTGCCACGTGCAGGGGCTGCGGCTCTGGGTTCAAAATGATAATGACTGGCTAAATCCAATAATGTCGGGTTAAATCGTATCGCTTGCCCTTGGCGTTCTAGCACCGCCGACTTGAGATTGTCATAGAGGAGAACTTTGGGTAATCCGTTCCATGCTTCGAATGCAGCCACATGACCGCGTAAAAAGTTCTCCGTTTTCTGGTTGAGATAAAACTGTAAAAAGATTTGCCGTGACCAACTAAGAACCATGACAAAAGCCATTAAGGGGCGTTTAGCCTTGCCGATTTCAATGGAGCCAAAATGTCCCCAGTCCACTTGGGCTTGTTCGCCTGATAGCATTTTTAACCGTAAGTAAGCTTCAGGGCGCTTTCTGGGTCTTAGCTCACTGATCCGTTGACGAAACTGGCTGGGACCGCCTGTAAAACCACGCTGCTTTGCCATTTCATAGAGTCTTACGGCTGTCAGCGAGGGGAATTCATTCAGTGTTTCAATGATAAAGGGAAGATAAGGATCTATTATTGATGCGCGGTGAGTTCTCTCGATCTTAGGCAAGCCTGCGTGAGCAAGTACCCTATCAACCACCGAATGATGAATACCCAGTTGTGTGGCTATGGTACCTGTGCGCCATTTTTCAACAAAATGATAGCGTAATATTTTTGCTTCGACTGATTGATCAATTGCCATGCGATGTGCCTTGTTAAATGAGGGTATCTGCTATAAAAACAGAGCAAAAAATACCGTTTAGCGTCGACAATCACCCTGATTAACACGATCACGTAAGAAATCGTGCCTTAAAAAGGGGCTACAGATTTCACCACAATGATGACAATGAATCGCTTTTGTCTGTTTTGGGCGAAACGGTGAGCTTTTCGGTGTTTTTAACTGCTTGTTCAGTACATCATGAGATGGGGTTTGAAGGGAACAGTGATGCGTTACTTTTTGTTTTTGTCGGTTTCTAAAGCGTTGTTGCCGTTCTGCATTATTAAAACGTCCTGCGCGGGTTGTTTGATATTTTTTACGGGCTCTTTTTTGTGAGGCGATTCTGGCTTTTTTACTACAACCATTGGCACAGTAGCGTTGACCATGATCACAATGGGTGCAGATAACCACTTGCGCATGGCAGCGCAGACATTGATAAAGACGACTGGATGTTTGCATCGACAGTAAGGGTCGATGAGGGCTGGATTTAATCCCAAAGTGTGTAATACTTAATGGGTCGTGCACCTGCACGGTTTTTTGGGGTATGGCGTCAAACTCGACGGCTAATCTAGAAAGGCGTCATACCCATCTCAACGACACTTCAAGTTATAGTTCTTAAATACAAATCTTGCTTATTTATTGGTTTTTTTTTGATCAAAATTTATCAATTGTCTTAAATCAAGAAATCAAGTTGAATAATGAGTTTTTGATAGGCGGGTTTCTGATTTTTTTAACATTCGGCAAATAGCTGCGCTTTTTGGGTGGTGTTTACACCTAGCATCAGTGGGAGCAATATAGCTCAGTTATCAGAAGGTTTGTCAGTATTAACAGCAAGTCGTGATAACGAGTATGCAATGGAAGTTGGAGGTGCAGGTGTTTTTACGTCTCTAGTTGTTGATGCTCTTAAAGGTGGTGCATCAGACTTAAGAGGTAATATTACACCAGGCTCACTATATGCTTATGTTGATGAAGCTCTAGGTGCATGGGATCAACGCCCAATTTTTAAAACAAATGTATCTAGTTTTATATCTTTGAGAAATATCCCACCAAAGATACCTTTTGAGACGATGCGAAAAATTACGACATATTTTGATACGCCAGAGTCTGACTATAAGCTGAATCCATCGTATGAAGATACTGAGAAATCTGCAATTAAAGATAATGTAAAAATTTTCAAAGACTTGCAAAAATTTCAGAGTGTTGGACTGGTTGTTCCTATTGATGCTGAATTTATGTATTTTGCAGCAATTAATTCAAAAGCTTGCCGACTAACTGCTCTAGGGTATCAATATTGGCGATTGGTAAACGAAAAGAAATTGTAAGGTTACAATTAATGAAAGTATTTATTTCACATCAGAAAGCTGATTCTTCGTTAGCAGGTAAGATTTCATATTATCTAAAAGATAACCATCAAATTGATTGTTATCTTGATCTCGTTGACCCCAATGCCTCTCAAGCTGGCGATGAACTAGGTGAACATTTACGAAATGAAATGGGGCAATGTACTCAATTGATGGCTGTTGTTTCTGCTAATACTAAAGGTTCTTGGTGGGTCCTGTGGGAAATCGGCGTAGCAACTGAAAAAGACTTTCCGATAGCAACTTTTTCTGGTGACAATACAGCATTGCCAGAGTACTTAAAGAAATGGCCATATTTAAAAACGGAACAAGATCTAAACTCCTACGCTATTGCATCTAAAGCCGCTAAACAACGATACGATTCAAAGAAAAGGTCACCATATTCCTTTGACTCTGCAAATGCCCAGCATTCAAGTACTCAAGAGTTTTATCGATCTATTCGTGCAAGACTAGGCCAGTAGGATCATTTTATGAAAGATTACTTTACAGATATCCTGATTGTCATAGCCTATTCTGGACGTACTCAGGCGGCAATAATTCTAGGCATGATTGGGTTCATTATTATTGACCTTCTTGGCCAGTATTCACTCTCTAATTTCCATTTATCTGGTCACATGACAGGTTTAACCGAAATTATTAAAGAAAAGTTTGCTCATAAATATGAGAAAGCTGCATGGGCTACTTTAACTGGCTTTTGGTGGGTTGCATTTAAACTTTACAAAAAAGACAAGAAGAAGTTCTGGAGTCAGTTATAGATGCCTTGAAAATTGAGTTTTTACTGATTAGATAGGAATAAAATCTATTGTTTGGAGAAGGTGTAATTGTTTGTTTTTTCTGTTTAAATATAGTTGGTTAAAAGAATTTCATTAGAACTGTTATTTCTAAGGCAAGATAATAATTATGTTGTTCAACAGAACTAAAAAGTGTTGCACAACAGCAATTTATGTTTTATTTTGCCTACACCATAAAACTATTCTTTAATGAAAATTGGTGCTTGGATTTTGGGCTCTCCATAAGCCGCTGCGCCTGTCATGACAACAAGGTTTGGTAATATCTGAGCAATTCCTTCACTGTGAGTATGTCCGCATAAAACCGTCATATTCTTATCTGGATGTTGGCTCATTATCTCTATAAAAAGATCTCCAGTCGCTTTGCAACTGAAATGAGGAAGGAAGTCGGTACTAGATAGGTTTCCCTCATGCCAGCACGATTCCGCAAATGGCGGCACATGCGTAAGAATTAAAACATGCTGAAAATTTAGTAGGGCTTGGCTTAATTGCTCTCGAAAAAAACCAGCTGCTTCGTCACCTAGCTTGTTTAATTTTTCTAACCTCTCTTGTTTATTTAAATCTGTAAGCTCTTTTATCATCACATAATCATTCAGTCTGATATTAGAATTTGAATAATCGCCATAACGCCCGTCAGACCAAGAGTCATGACCCAACAAACAAGTGTTAGATGTTAGCTTAACAATACCAGTATCAGTTAAATATTGTAGATATGGTGAGTTATTAATTTTTTTCTGAACTTGTTCACGAACACTACCTATTGAAGAATGATAATAATCGTGGTTACCGAGAACAAAATAAATCGGACATTGTATTTTTTTCTCGAGTGATAATAGTTTATCAGCAAGGCTAGTTGAATCTGCAATATCGCCCCCAAGTAGAACAGCATCAGGATGGGTAGATGTTATTTTGTGGCAAAAGACATCAAATTTTGCTGAATCAATAAGATTTAGATGGGGATCGGTAGTCCAAATAATTTTCATATTTTAGTTTTGAAACTGAGAGTAGATATTTATAGTGTTATTTTTCTATATGCTAATTATCTTTCTTAAGAATCTCGATAGCTTTTTCAAAAACATCCAACTTAAAACTATCTGGCTTACCCTTCAATAGCTTATTAATAAGCTTAGTAGCAAACCTCTGAATATCTTCTTCATACATCTCAGCAGTTGTTTTCTTGGGTTCTTCTTTTAAATCAATCTTTGCATCATGATTTACTATATCTTCAGCTAACAGAGCTTTTACTTCCTTTACCGACAAATTATTACCATGGGCTTGTTCGTATACAGTTAATGCTTTTTTATGGTTTTTTGGTGAACTTATTGCATATGCAGCCGTGATTCCGATACCTGTCATATCTCTCCCATTTTTAAAAAATAGAGCAAGATGCATTAACTGATTCCGAAATTGTTGGCTACCCACATTTAATCGGTGGGTAGAAATCCATTTGCCGAACTCCTTATCTGAAGAAAAACGTCGCTTTACTTCTAATAAAACCTGCCCTTTTAATAGGTACGACTGTCTATCAATCTCACCATACTGAAAGGCCAAATCATCAAGAGTTAATTGTTTTAAGTCAATAGCTGAATTTAATTTATAACTCTTTATTTTTGGTAAAGAATCATATTTTTTCTTCATCTTAATTAAATTATTTGCTGTTCTTTTCGATATCTCATCAGTCATCAGTAATGTATATCCTATGCTGGGTCTTCAGTTGAGTATTGATGTATTTAAACGCTTATTATTTTTCTTTGGTCGAAACTTGGTGATATTCCACGATGAGGATATCCTCGTGGATTACTGACAACGCGGACGTTTGATATATTGTAATCGGCTGACTTGTGTATGTGTCCGTGCATCCAACAGTCTATTTTTTCCGAATGTTTAGAAATGAACTCACTAAGATCTGAACCGTATGCAAAATCATCAGTTATTTTCATAGTAGGTGCGTGATGGGTTACAACAACAGTTTTTCCGCAGAAATTTTGCTCTAGTTTTTTATTAAGCCATTGAAGGCTTCTTTGGTGTAGAAGGTAAGATACAGTAGGTGAAAAAAAAGTAGGGTCAAAACCCTGCTCAGATTCAAGGTTCATCAACCACAAAGCCTGAGCTTTATTTTGTTTATTTTGCCACCAGTCTTTGCTGAGAATGTACCTGTAATCGTTCATATAGTGCCAAACCTCAGCAACAGTTTCAGGTCCATATTTATTTAAATCAGTCCACAGGGTACAGCCTAAAAATCTTACGCCTTCAATGATAACTTCATTTTGATCTAGCAAATAAATATCAAGCTCCTTGGCTTTAGAGCGCATTTCTGACAACATAGAAATATCTAGGTCATAAAATTCATGGTTTCCTAAAATATATATAATTTGTTTTCCTTTGAACTTTTGAGCAGCCCATTCAAGACCATTTGTCCATTCCCCAATGTCACCAGCGAGCACAACGATATCTACATTTTTAGGGTATTCAAACCGTAGGCATTCGTAATTCTTAAACGGATCAAAACTCTTAGCAGCTTTCTCTATATGGAGGTCGCTAGTTAAAAATATTTTCATTGAATTTATTTATTAAATATTACTAATTTTTCTGGTTACTATTGAAAAAATAATGGTGT
>JAJRUF010000183.1 GCA_024277935.1 Gammaproteobacteria bacterium | reverse complement strand
TTGCTCGCAATGTAACCTTTAAACAAGCAATAAGTCTTTTAACAACAACAACCAAAACATTTTATAAGCGGATTGCTGCGAACACCATTATTGTCGCATCCGATAAAAAAGATAAGCGAGGTCAATATGAAGATCATATTACTAGAGTTTTCCTGCTAAAATCAATACAAGCTAAAGACATGAAAGATATTTTAAAGAGTATTTTGAGTCTTCATAAAATAGCGATAAATGAGAATCTTAACACGATAATTGTTCGTGACAAAGGAGACGTTTTGAGCCTTGTTGAGAAGCTCATTGTCAATAACGATAGAAAACCAGCGGAAATGATTTTAGATGTTGAAATTTTGGAGGTCAGCAGAACAAAGGCAGATAAGCTAGGCTTAGATCTTGGAACTTATGAGGTTTCGGAGAATATACCAACATCAGCACAGATACCGTTCTTTGGGGACGTGATAAGTGCTGCGAAAGATGCAGCTCAGCTGACGTTGCCATCGGTTACATTGCGTTTTTTAAAACAAGAAATAGATGCAAAAACACTTGCTAATCCGCGAATTAGAGTTGTAAATAGAGAAACTGCCAATATTCATATTGGTGACAGGGTTCCGTTACAGGCATCACGGATTGTTGATGCAACAGGGCAGGTTAGGACTACTTTTGACTATAGAGATATTGGTATTCGTCTAAAAATGATGCCGATTATTAACCTTGATCATACGATTGCTATTAAACTTGACTTAGAAGTCAGTTCGCTTGGCGAAAACCTTGGGTCTCCAAATGAACCAGCATTTAAAATTGGAACGCGTAATGCGAGTACGGTAATGGTATTGCGAGATGGAGAAACAGCAATCTTAGGAGGTCTTATTCGTGATGATGAAAGGACTACAGAAAGCACATTGCCTTTCTTGGGAAGTATTCCTTTTTTAGGTAGGCTTTTTACATCTTCCGATAAATCAGGTGGACGAACGGATATCCTTTTAACAATTTCACCAAGAATTATTAGAGGACATGATTTGGCACCCAAGGGTGACAGAGAGTTTTATTCAGGCACGGAAAAAAATTACCTAGATAGAGCTGTTTTTTCTTATGGGAACAAAACGCTTGGTATGCAAGGTGTTTCGAATACCTTTGTGCCACTTGTTTATGCGGAAGGTAATTTACAGCCACAGCGAGAGAACCCTTTTAATTTAATTGAGCAGGTTGCGCAGCCAAAATTAGGGTTTGATAAGGCTTCATATGTTACAAAAGTTGATGAGAATATAGAAGTTACAACGAAGTTTTCAGCTTTACTTATTAATGGAAGGCTTGCTGTTGATTTATTATATAACCCTAACCTGCTTGAATATATAGAAGGAGTCCCTAGCCTTCAAGAGCTAAGCATTAGTGCAGAACAAGATATTGGGGTCGTTCACCTAGTAATAGAAAAAGCAGAGCAGCTTGATAGCATTATATCGAAACTTTTATTTAGAGCTAAGAAGCAGGGTGTTTCATACTTGGTTTATAAAACTGTTTCCAGCGATGGAAACATCATTTCAGCAGCAAAACAAACATCAAAAGTGGTTTTGAATAGTGACTAATCGATATGGGTTTACCTTGATTGAGATGTTGGTGACACTTTTTATTTTGTCACTGCTTTCTTCAGTTGCTCTACCGTATGCTGAAGTGATGATAACTAGGGATAAGGAAGTGGAGCTATCAAGAGCTTTGCGGGATGTTAGAGGTGCAATTGATAGGTTCCATGAAGATTGGGAGAAGGGTAAGATATCAACATTATCAAGTGCAGCCAGTGGTGATGGTTATCCCAAATCGTTATCTACACTTGTTCAAGGCGTTGAGTTATCTGGAGGTGGCATAAAAAGGTATTTGCGACGGATTCCGAAAGATCCCTTTGCAGACCCTTTGATAAGCTCTGATTTACAGTGGGTAACACGAGGTTACCAGGATAAAGAGGAATCCTCATTTGGCTTTAGTGCAGATGTTTATGATATTCGCTCCCTCAGTAATAAAACGGCATTAAATGGAACCTCATACAAGGACTGGTGATGAAAAGACACGTGCAGCAGGGATTTACGATTGTGGAGTTATTAATTGTGCTTCTGTTTGTGGCATTGCTTGCAAGTATTACAACGCCTTTATTAATGTCGCCAATGGAGCGAGCTGAGGAATCAGTTTTAAAAGAGGACTTGTATGTTATCCGTAAGGCCATTGATGATTATTATTCAGACCATGGTCGTTATCCCGTTGGTTTAGACGAATTGGTCGAAAAGCGTTATATACGACGAATACCTATAGACCCTATGACCAATAGTGCGAGCTCTTGGGTTGGGGTGCGCAGTACAGAAGATCAAAATATTGAGGGTATTTTTGATGTTCATTCTGGAACCGACAAAAAGAACCGAGAAGGTCAGAGTTATAAGGAGTGGTGATGAAGCAGCAGCATGAAAGGTATAAAGCTAAGAGCGTGCAAGAGGGATTTAATATGCTTGAGCTAATGATAGTTTTGGCTATTTTAAGCTTACTATCGGCCTTGGTTGGACCGACACTTTATGAACGAATAAAACCTGCCAAGCAATCTGTTGCAAGGGCTCAAATTGAGAACTTTGCAACAGCTCTAGATAGTTATTTTCTTGATACAGGGAGCTTTCCAACTTCCCAGCAAGGGCTAGGTGCTTTAAGGAAAGAGCCGAGTAATACATTTCGCTGGAGAGGTCCTTATTTGAAAAAGAAAATCCCACTTGACCCTTGGGGGCACAGTTTTGTATATAGGTTCCCAGGGAATAATGGAAGTTATGATATTAC
>JAJRUF010000182.1 GCA_024277935.1 Gammaproteobacteria bacterium | reverse complement strand
TTGTACTTAAACTTAGAAGTATATGGGATTTACTGGTAAATGATAAAATAAACATTGCCTACATCGGCATGCAAGAACCAAAAGTGCAACTTACGCGTAGTGAAGCAATATCGGTAACTGAAAAAGAAGCTAAAAAAGAAGCTGCGTCAATAAAGCTCAGATCCTACCTGAGAGAGCTCAAAGTAGATAGTTTCAGGATTCTTAATGGACAAGTTAAGGTCATCCTTGAAGATAAAAAACGTCAGCAAAAGTTAAACTTTCAGATCAGGGATTTTACTACCTTGTTAAAAGGTTTCAAGCTTGACAATATCGATACCACAAAAGTTTTTCATGGGATTTATGCCGAAGAATTTGAGTTGGAAATCCTGGATCAGATTGTCTCGCTACCGCAAATTCAACATCAGGTAGGGTTCGAACGCCTGTGGATATCCAGCAATGATTCTATTATTCAGCTGGATACATTGAAGATATTACCCTTAAACAAAGAAAATATGGGGTTAAATGGCGACATTAGTTTCAATCAATTTATACTTTCCGGGATCGATTTTAAACGTGCTTATCTTGAGGGGCAATTAGATGTGGAGCATATTCAGCTTAAAAACCCAAACGTCTCACTTAGTCGGAAAAACAAAAAAGAGGGCAGCAAAAACCCCTCTAAATGGTTATATATGCTTTTTGAGCAAATCAAACTTCATCAAATAGATGTAACAGATGGTGATATAAACATTGATTTTGGCAATAAAATCGTGCTGCATAATCTTGGAATATCGGTTTCTAATTACGAGATCGACAGCTCATACACCAATATTGAACGGCTTAAGGCCAACCTGAATGATTTTCATTTCAATGTTTCAAACTCAATATTAGAGCTCCCCGATAGTATTCATCAAGTTGAGTTGGGGCAATTGCATCTTACTTCTTCAGACTCACTGGCTATCATAAATAATATCAGAATTAACCCAATTCCCGGAAGACGTTCATATAAACTTTACAAAAAGCGAGGTGTACGACAAATAAGTTATTCATCCATTAAAAATATTATTCTCTCAGGGATAAATTATGACCGAATGATTAATGACGGGCAATTTTTAGTTGACACCCTTATCATCTCTAACCCTGATTTCAATATTACTGAGTACCCATATATTCGTAAAAAGGTTAAGAATAATCAGCTTAAGCCTTTTCTTCTTAAAACTGTAATCCTATCAAATGGTCAGATAAAATACAATAAACGACAAGGTGGGCAAGATCACCGGTCAGAGTTAACAGGAATAAAGGCTACGATAAATAACCTGTTTAACAGCTCCGAAAACTCTATTGATTACGATAATTTAAGTCTCCAGGTAAATAGTGGGTTTAGTGAATTAAAAGACATTGGTCATACTATTTGGTTTAAAGGAATAAAAAGTAAGGATATTCGCGATTTCGATATTACCCGGCTAAATCTATTACCCGATAGCAGTACGCTAAAAGGAGAAAAGATAGATTTGTCTGCCGCCTTCATTCGAATCAGAGGCTTTGATAAGGAAGCTTTGATCAACTCAAAAGAACTAAAACTTGACCTACTCTCCATTCGGCAGCTTAAGTTTAATGGAGATTTTAGACTTAAAAAAGCTATAGGCAACATAAACAGCAACAAAAAGAACCCAATTGGGAAAACAATTATTAATAAGCTCTATGTTAAGAATGCCAATTTTGACCTTAAAACAAAGGATAATATTGTTGAATTCGATAATATTTCCGTTACAATTGATACGCTGAATTACAACTCACTCGCGAAGGGCACTGAAAACCCCTTAGAGTTCAGTGATTTTTTACTTAGACACGGCAATTTCCATATTGCCTCAAATGCCAACAACCTCCATATGTCAGGAAATTTTGGTCAATTTTTAGATTCTGATTCATTAATATATTTCAAAAATTTAACCTTTAAAAACGGCTCGAATATAGAAGGAACTTTAAATGGCTTAAGTATTACCGGCTTTGACCGCAGGGCTTTATTGAACAAGAAAGCTATAAAATTTTCATACATTGTGCTAGATCAACCTGAATTTAAATTTACCGTCCAGAAAAAACGAACAGAGACTGCCGGTAAATTTGATCCGGATATTCTAAAAGCCAATATTCTATCAAAAATTACCTTTGTTGAATTTGATAGCATTGTGTCGAAGAATGCTTCGTTTAAAATCACCTCGGATAAGCGGCAAACAGAATTTTCCGGCTTGAGTACTATTATTGGCAAATACAGGCTTGATTCACTGTCTGATCCTGCGAAAATACTTTCGCCTGAAAAACTACAAGTAAGCATCAATAAGCTCTTTACCCATAGCAAGACTGATTCGGTAACCGTTCAGGCCATCACTCTCGACATGGTAAACAACAGGCTTTTTACGGGCAACATTCTGGCCTCAAGCCATCTTAAAATCAATCACTTAAAGGTATATGCACCAGGGATATTGGCCTCAGGGTTTTCTATGATAGACATTCTGCAGGGGCAGTATTCGCTCGACACCATTCGTTTATCAGGAGCAGAAATCACTCTGGTTACACCAAAGGATAGTCTTAAAAAGATTATTGAAAGAGAAAATAAAATTCATAAAAGACTTTATAGCACTATTGGTTCTCTATTTAAAGAATCAAGAAACTTGATGTTTGATACGCTTATTCAAATTGAAAATAAACATATCGATGAGATTCAAATCGGTGACTCAAGTTCAAGTTTAGGGGTTAATAAAATCTTAGACAGGCTACGTAATAAAACCATAACCTACATCACGGAAGAAATAAAAAATAATCAAGATTCCACTGTTAAAGTATCAGTGACAAAAAAAGCCATATCAACCAGTGGAACTATTAAGAATATTCAAATCAATAATTCAACATTTACCCTCCAAAAAGGCAAAAAATCAAGTAGTTATTTTAGTGATTTAAAGTTTAGTATTAATCTTGATACATTAATTCTGGACTCAATCAATAAGTTTAATGTGTATAATCATGTGCATAATTTAACTGCCAGGATTAGAGACTATAAGATAAACCTACCCGATAGCCTGAACCAGTTCTCTTTTGATAAGTTAAGGTTATCAACCCGCCATGGACAAATTGATATTCACGGGCTGGCCCTCACGCCCAGGGTAAGTAAGTATGATTATGCAGCTATAAAAGGATATCAGGTCAGTTGGCAACATTTGTATGGCTTAGATGTTAGTTTACAAGAATTAGACCTTGCCAGACTAATTAGTGATAATGAATTAAGAGTTGCAAAAATAAGTACACATAACGGCACGCTCGATATTTTTAAAGACAAGGAACTACCTATACCGGTAAACAAAAGAGTTCCTATGCCGGCAGATGCATTAAAGGGTCTTAAGCTGGGTGTTTTAGTTGATTCCGTAACCCTGGAAAATCTTCGCATAAACTTCAGCTCAAGATTATCATCTACCAATGCGGAGGGGTCAATAAACTTTCAAAAGTTAAATGCCAATGTTACTAACATTACCAATTTAGACTCAGCGATATCAGTAAACCCTTATACAATTATTAGGGCAAACACCATGATGCAAGGCCAGGGCATGTTAGAAGCCAACTTCAATTTCACATTAAATGATGAGAACAATAGATTTATCTTTGATGCACATTTAGATGCCATGGATGCCTATGAATTTAGTAATATTTTGGAAGCATTGGCTTTTGTGAAAATTGAAAGTGGTAAAATAAAAGATCTTAGCCTGGAAGCTGAAGGAGATAACTTATATGCCATTGGCAATATGCATTTCTTATATAATGACCTAAAGGTATCGACTATTAATAAGAAAAATCTTAAGACCAAGGGCATGGGTAAAGTAATCAAGACTTTCTTTGCCAATGCTTTTGTAGTTAAGAAGAATAACCCATCCCTTAAGTTTTTCCCTCGCGAAGGAGCCATGTACTATGAGCGAGACCCTCAGAAAGTTATAATCGATTATGTAACCAAGACTGCCCTTAGTGGCGTAATTAGTAGTATTGGCGCCAGAAATACGCGTAAAGACATTAAGAAAATACAGCGTGAGAGCAAAAAGCAAAAAGATGAGGA
>JAJRUF010000181.1 GCA_024277935.1 Gammaproteobacteria bacterium | reverse complement strand
CAATTTTACAAGCGGCAAAAAGAAAAGCGAGAGGATATAAAATTCAGCATTTCAAAACAATTGCCTATTTACTGACGGGTAAATTAGATTTTTCTAAAATAAATTCAAATTGCTTACCCACTTGATTTTCAAAAGAGCCAAAAGAAAGAATCACTTAAAAAAGTTTCTAGGCCGGACACCTATTATCAACAATGACAAAGCATAAACACCGCCCCCTAACACAACCCACATCATTAGATTAAGACTTCTATCTAAAGCACCCCAATCAGTCCATTGACTTGTATCTACAGAAATATATAAGAATAGTGCCATTATTTCATTAGCAAATATAATTTTAACCAAAAAATTAAACCAGTTTTTACCTGGCTTATAAACCTTGTCTTTTAAAAGCCTAAACAGTAGTAGCGAGGCATTAAAAAAAGCACCTAAAGACGTAGCCAAAGCCAAACCAGCATGTGCTAAAGGAAAAACCAGAGCGATATTCATTCCCATATTTGCCACCATGGCATAAATACCAAAGCGAACAGGTGTTTTCATATCCTTACGTGAAGTAAACCCGGGAACTAAAACTTTAACCAGAATAAAGCCAAGTAAACCAACAGAGTATGCCATCAAACTTTTACCAGCCAAATGTACATCATTTTCAGAAAAAGCATCATATTGAAATAAAGTGGAAAGCATCGGTTCTGCAAGAATTAATAACCCAACAGAAGAGGGAACGCCAATTAACAAGACAAGTCTTAATGCCCAATCCAAGGACTTGGAAAACTCTATTGGATTATCTGCCGAATGACTTTTAGAAAGGCTAGGTAAAATAACAGTTGCCAAAGCAATTCCAAATATCCCTAAAGGAAACTCAACTAGACGATCTGAATAATACAGCCAGGAAATACTCCCTGCCGTTAGAAAAGAGGCGATTAAAGTATCCAATAATAAATTAATCTGAGTAACAGAGACTCCAAAAATAGCGGGTAGCATTAATTTTAAAATGCGTTTTACACCTGAGTCTTTAAACCCCAAGGTAAGCTTGGGTAGCAACCCTAATTTATATAAAGCAGGGAACTGAAACAATAACTGCACCATACCCGCAACAAACACTCCCCACGCCAAAGCAACAACAGGCTGATCCATTAAAGGAGATAACCATACCGCCGCCGCAATCATACATATATTTAAGAATACCGGAGTAAAAGCAGGTATGGCAAATTTTGCATGGGTATTTAAAATACCTCCGGCAAAAGCGACCGATGAAATAAAAAACAAATATGGAAAAGTGATTCGTAACATCTGTACTGCAAGATCATGTTGCTTACCTTCGCTACTAAATCCAGGGGCAAATAAAGTAATTAATATAGGCGCAGCAATAATACCAATCACGGTGACAATAAATAAAACGACTGCCAACGAGCCGGCCGTTCTATCAATAAATAGTTTTAATGCTTGTTTACTTCCTTGCTCTTTATAATCAGATAATACTGGTACAAAAGCCTGAGAAAAAGCACCTTCGGCAAAGAGCCTACGTAAAAAATTAGGTATTTTGAAGGCTACAAAAAAAGCATCCGTTCCCGAGTCAATACCAAAAATCCTGGCAAACAGCATATCTCTGATAAAACCAAGAATGCGTGATATCATCGTCATACTGCTGACAATGGCGGTTGATTTAAATAGTTGTCTGCTCAAAGCTAATTATTTAGATAGGTAATTAAATAGGTGTTGACAATAATAACATTTGCAAACATAATATGCGGTTCTTATTTATCACAGAAATATTTTGTACTATGGCTAATACAGCACAAGCTAAAAAAAGAGCGCGTCAGGCAGAAAAAAGCCGTATACGCAAAGCAGGACAACGCAGTAACTTACGTACTTTTGTAAAAAAAGTACTTGTAGCAGTTAATGCTGGAGAGAAAGAACAAGCACAAACAGCATTTAAAACAGTTGTTTCTGTTTTGGATTCCGCTGTTACCAAAGGCCTTATTCATAAAAATAAAGCCGCACGTAGCAAAAGCCGTTTGAACAACAAAGTTCGTGCAATGGCTTAAAAGCAAAAAATTTCTAAAAAGGCCGGTATATTACAAATATATCGGCCTTTTTTTTACCTAAAATTTATCGCGCCTTAAAACATAGGGTCTTTAAGCCTTTCCCCTCAGCTTCGACATAGGCTTCAGGCGGTTTAAGCTCCTCAATCAATTGATACTGTGGAGCAAGTTCTTGCATGTGCCGTATTAAAAAATCTCGCCCCAGTTCAGGCGCATTCAAACACAATAACAGTGTACTTTTAGTCGCCATAAAACCCTCTAGGCGCTTTAATATTTTGGGGTAGTCACGAGCGATATCAACACTCCCTTTTTGAAAAGTCGGCGGATCACAGATTAATAAATCAAACGGACCTCTTTTTTTAAACCGGCTAAATGACTTAAAAATATTGATTTTTTCAAACGCTACCTTTTCACAGCTTTGCTGATTTAGCCGATGGTTTTCTCGACCAACATTTAGAGCAGGGCTACTCATATCAGCATTAAGAACTGACTTAGCACCACCTGCAATTGCCGCAACAGAAAACCCACAGGTATATGCAAACAAATTAAGCACTCTTTTATTACGACTATGAGCCTGCACCCAGTCACGGCCATTTTTCATATCTAGAAACAACCCTGTATTACGCACCTCACCAAGGCTAATATTAAATTGTAAATTAGCCTCATTAACAATCAGTCTTGTTATTGACTCACCTTTAATGGTATCAATAGGCCCAGCCAATTTATAGCGGTGCTGGAGCTGAACACTTTTACAACAAGGCAGTAAAAAAAGGAGCTTATTTGCCAATAGCTCAACCTCAGCTATAGATTCAGGCACAAACAAAGTGATTAAAAGCACCGGTGGCAACCAATCAATTGTAACATGATGCAAGCCTTCATAAGCACGCCCCCGACCATGAAATAATCGCTGCGCCTGTAAAATATCTTGTTCTGTATCAGGTATTTTTAGATACTTCAGCAACTCTGATAATCTGGACACTCAATATTACCCTTAATTAAAAACAGCTTAGTTTACACATATTGTAGCCCTGCGGAGTATAATCAGGCTATTTTTTATAAACACGGAACTCTATGAAATTATTGATACGCAACCTTGCTCGCACAACGACCGAAGCAGAAATACAGGCCCTTTTTGAACCCTATGGTATCGTGCAATCATGCGTATTAGTCATGGATAAAGAAAAAGGGACATCAAAAGGTTTTGGATTTGTAGAAATGCCTAAAGCAGGAGAAGCTAAAGCCGCAATGAAAAGCCTTAATGGCAAAGACATTGCTGGTAATAGAATTAGAGTCAAAAAATCAGAATCAAATGATTGAACAACGCAAGCAAGACCCTCTTCATGGGGTGACATTAAAAACGATACTCACTGAGCTAGTGGAAAAGCATGGCTGGGAGGAGCTAGGAAATCACATCAGAATAAATTGTTTTTCCAATAATCCTAGCTTTAATTCAAGCCTTAAATTTCTACGAAAAACGCCTTGGGCCAGGCAAAAAGTTGAAAACCTTTATCTTCGTGAAAAATGGGTAGAAAGTACCAAGGAATAAACTAAAAGAAAAATTCACACAAAGCCACAGAGATACCAAGAAGAGCAATTGATTGTTCTTTTCTTAGTGCCTCTGTGGCTTTGTGTGAGCATCACTTTAACAGGAAACCGCATGAAGTTAGACACCTTGGAAGTGGATTTTAGCGTATGCGAAGCTGAAGTCCCTCTTCCAAATAAATAGCCATGTAACTTATTCGTGTTCAATCCTAAGTAATAACAGTAGGCTCAACTCTACCTGTCCGTTTTTTAACTTCACAAAACTGCTCAGCTAGCTCAATCAAATATGCCAATGCCTCTTGGGCATCTTGATTATGTTTACTGGCATCCGCCTCATACTTTTCCAAATAAATTCTTAAAGTTGCACCGACTGTTCCAGTGCCTGATAAACGAAAAATAATACGGGAGCCGTTTTCAAAACCTATTCTTATTCCTTGATTATTACTAACACTATCATCAACTGGGTCGGTGTAGCTAAATTCATCCGCATATTTAACGGTATACTCAGCAAAAGACTTACCTGCCAAACTTGGGAGTTGTTTGCGTAAATTATCAACAATCGCATTGGCAATATCCATATCCACCGCTTCATAATCATGGCGGCAATAAATATCTCGACCATAGGTTTGCCAATGATCAATCACAATATCTTCAACTGATTGGCGTTTTTTGGCAATCAGGTTCAACCAAAATAACACGGCCCATAAACCATCTTTTTCTCTAACATGATTAGACCCAGAACCAAAACTTTCTTCACCACACAAGGTAATTTGTCCATCATCTAACAAGTTACCAAAATATTTCCAGCCAGTGGGTGTTTCAAAGCAAGGAATACCTAACTTCTTTGCAACTCTATCAACAGCCTGGCTGGTAGGCATTGACCTGGCAACACCTGCAATCCCCTTTGCATAAGCAGGAATACAGCTTGCATTAGCCGCCATAATAGCCAGGCTATCACTAGGCGTTACAAAAACATTTGCACCCATAATCATATTTCTATCTCCATCACCATCTGATGCTGCACCAAAAACGGGTGGAGCATCACCAAACATGGTCGAGGCCAATTCTTTAGCATGAGCAAGGTTGGGATCAGGATGCCCACCTCCAAAGTCTTCTAAGGGGATCCCATTAATAACAGTTCCTTTAGGGGCACCTAAAATATCTTCTAAAATGCGAATTGCATAAGGGCCTGTAATGGCGTGCATGGCATCAAAACATAAAGTAATATATTTAGATGAGATACAATTTTTTAATAAATCAAAATCGAAGATATTAGCCATTAAGTTAGCATAATCATCGACAGGGTCAATAATGGTAATCTTTAGTTCAGCAACTTGTTGTTGTCCAACCTTATCCAAATCAATATCTGCAATCTCTGCTAATTTATATTCAGTAATTGTGGTGGAATTCTCGTACAATGCATCTGTAAATTTTTCAGGTGCTGGGCCACCATTACTGACATTATATTTAATGCCAAAATCTTCATCAGGGCCACCGGGGTTGTGGCTTGCAGAGAGAATAATGCCACCAAATGCTTTATTCTTTCTTATAATATGTGATGCAGCGGGTGTCGATAGCAAGCCACCTTGCCCAATAATGAGCTCGCCAAAGCCGTTAGCGGTAGCAATTTTTATAATAGTCTGAATGGCTTGACGGTTAAAATAACGCCCGTCTCCCCCTAAAACCAGTGACGCACCTTGAAAACCAGATAAAGAATTAAAAATTGACTGTACAAAGTTTTCCAAGTAATTAGCTTGTTGAAAAACGGTAACTTTTTTTCTTAGCCCTGAAGTACCAGGTTTCTGATCAGTATAAGGAGTAGTTGAGATACTATTTATTTGCATTTTTAACCTTCACGACATTATTAATGTGCCATTAAAATACACCAAATCTAACCTTAATTGTAAAATTTTTATGAAGCAACCTTTGCTATTCAATTTTTTTTTAATTTTTTATCTACTTATTAGCCCCCCTTTTCAGGCAACTAATGCCATTTGGATCTTAGTGGATACCGCTAAATTACAACTTGAAGTCAAACAAGGT
>JAJRUF010000180.1 GCA_024277935.1 Gammaproteobacteria bacterium | reverse complement strand
CCAGTCTAGGAATTGTTGAGAACTCATCTTCATTAAGAGCTACCTTAATCGTCTAATATATCAGAAATATCCAGATCTTCCTGATCAGGCTTAATATGAATATCAGGATCAGAATAACCTAAATCATCGATTTCAACATCATCAAAAGGCGCACTCCAGTCTTCAGGTGCTTCAATAAAATCAAATGTGGAGTTGTACCAAGAATCCATATCATACTCACCAATATCACCATTAAGGTACTGTACTTCAATGCTGTCATCGCTTTCTTCTAAAGCTGTTACTTTAAAGGTTAAGTCGTTTTCAACGTCTTTATACCAACTGCCAATTTTGGGATCAGTAATTGTTGTCATTGTTTTATCCTCTTTATCAAACTATATCTTCATCATAGCTAAATTTACAGCAATTGTGTAAATGAAAATCATTTTTTTGAAAAACAATTTTCCAGATAGGTGTTTATAAATAGTAGGCAAAAAAAATGCGGCTATTAAGCCGCATTAAGAGTATTTTTAGGAAAGCTATAATGAGTCCCCATAAGGGAAAGCATTTAAGTTGTGCTTAGTTTACCTACAATTTATTAAGTTGGGAATGTGGCAAATCGACGCGTGACATTTTGTCGCAGTTTATTCTTCCAGCAAATAACTCAACCGCGCAAATTCTGCCAATGAAATAGATTCGGCTCTTAACATTGGGTTAATATCTAAAGCTATAATTTGATCTTCAGTGATTAGTTTTTTAAGTGAGTTTCTCAGTGTTTTACGCCGTTGAGAAAAGGCTGTGGTGACAACTTTGTTTAATTTTTTTATATCTGAAATTTCAACCGGTGGTTTTTGATAAGGTGATAACTTTACAATTGAAGACATCACTTTGGGGATGGGGTTGAAACTTTCGGGGGGGACATCAAAAGCCAGTTCAGTTTCACAGTAATATTGAATCATGACACTCAGGCGACCATATTTTTTAGTCCCCGGTTCTGCACACATACGGTCAACAACTTCTTTTTGTAGCATAAAGTGCATATCTTCAATACAAGCGGTACTTTCAAGCAAATGAAAAAGCAACGGCGTTGAAATATTATATGGCAGATTACCAATAACCCTTATTTTTTCATTACTTTTAGCGAGTGAGGAAAAATCAAACCGCAGAGCATCTGCACTGTGAATAGTAAAGTTATCGAGGTGATTGAAACGTTCGCTCAGGACTTTAACAAGATCCCTGTCTAATTCAACAACATCTAATAATACATTTTGTTGCAATAACGGCTCTGTAATTGCACCCAGCCCTGGTCCTATTTCAACCCAATGCTCACCCTTGTTAGCTTGGATATTCGATAGAATATTGTAAATAACATTATGGTCCTGAAGAAAATTCTGACCAAAACGTTTACGGGCTTTATGTGTTGACTGTTGTGTACTCATAGCATTTATTATAACAAGGTCAAGCTGATTTCAGTCTGTATTTTACAGCTTAAGCATGTAAAGATTTTTCGCTTCAGCCATTTCAATCGCTGTTTTAACAGCAAATTCTAAACTCCCTGATTTAGCCGTGCCTGTTCCGGCTAAGTCAAGAGCAGTGCCATGGTCAACCGAAGTTCTGATAATAGGTAAGCCCAAAGTAATATTGACGGCTTGGCCAAACCCTTTGTATTTTAAAACAGGTAATCCTTGATCATGATACATAGCTAAAACAACATCTGCAGAATCCAGGTATTTTGGAGTAAAAACAGTATCGGCAGGTAGAGGGCCATGTAATTCTATACCTTGCTGTCTTAAAAGCTCTAAAGTAGGTTGAATAATATCAACTTCTTCACGACCTAAATGCCCATTTTCACCGGCATGAGGGTTAAGACCACAGACTAATATTTTTGGCTTGGAAAGGGAAAAATATGTTTTAAGATCTTGGTTTAACAGCTTAATAACTTTACTTATCCGGTCTGGGGTAATGGCTTTACTGACTTCAGATAAGGGTAAATGTGTTGTAAGCAAGGCAACACGTAGCCCTTTGGTTGCCAACATCATAACGGGATGACCACTCGTAATATCAGCAATAAACTCAGTATGCCCAGTAAATGAAATACCTGCATCATTGATAATACCTTTATGCACAGGAGCTGTGACCATTGCATCAAATAAACCATCCAGACACCCTTGGCTTGCTATACGAATTGTTTCAATCACGTAAGGGCTGTTACTTACATTAAGATGCCCTGTATTAACAGTATCTTCAAGTGGAACAGGTAAAATTAACAGACACCCTGCTTTACTTTTTTGCGGTTTTTGAGAGGGGTTAAAAATAGCTATTGAAATAGCAAGCCCTAATTGTTTGGAACGCTGAATTAATAATTCAGGGTCTGCTATGATTACCAATTCACATGCATGAGATTGTTGCGCTAATTGAACACATAAGTCAGGGCCAATTCCTGCTGGCTCCCCTGAAGTAAGAACAATACGTGGAACTGAATATGTAGTTTTCATGGGTGAAAAGGAGAGGCGGTTAAAGTGATGTGTATTCTATCCTTATCCGCTTGAGCATTGTATTTTTATTGGAAGAATGAAGATGAAAAAAGAAAACCGGTTTTTGAAGATGACGCAGTTTGTGACTAATCACCCCTGGTGGATATTATTAATCACTATTCTGCTCGTATCAGGAATGTCAGCTGGTATTACAAAACTAGGTTTTAAGAATGATTACCGAGTGTACTTTAGTAAAGAAAATCCACAGCTACAAGCTTTTAACAATATTCAGGATACCTATAATAAATCAGATTCAGTGATGTTTGTATTGCAACCTAAGCAGGGGGATGTGTTTAGCACTGAAACCTTACAGGCCATTCAAATGTTAACTGAAAAATCATGGAAAATACCATTTTCTAGCCGTGTCGATTCAATAACAAATTTTCAATACACCCAAGCTGAAGCAGATGATTTACTTGTTTCTGACCTTGTTATTGACCCAAATGTCTCAGTAGAAGAAAGAGAGAAAATAAAACAAGTTGCATTACATGAACCTTTTTTAGTCAATAAACTGGTCTCGCCTAAAGGCGATGTGGCCGGTGTTAATGTGACTTTGCAAATGCCTCAAAAGAGTCCAAATGAAGCTTCAATTGTTGCCAAGTCAGCACGAGAGCTGGTAACAGAAATACAGGCAAAGTACCCAGACATCAAAGTGTATTTAACTGGCATGGCAATGATGAGTAATGCATTTAGCGAATCAGCCATTAATGATAATAAATTGCTGGTTCCAATAATGTACAGCTGTGTAATATTAGTTTTGTTATTCAGTTTTCGGTCAATCAGTGCAACCATTGCCGTTGTAGTTTTGATTGTTTTTTCTATTATTTCTGCATTAGGTATTGCGGGTTGGTTAGGGTGGTCTTTAACTCCAACATCTGCTATATCCCCCACTATAATTTTAACCATGGCAGTGGCAGATTGTGTGCATATCCTGGTCACTCAATTACATAATATGAGAATTGGGCATGAAAAAAAACAAGCTATTCAAGAAAGTTTAAGGGTTAATTTTCAACCTGTTTTACTCACCAGTATTACTACAGCAATTGGTTTTTTAAGCATGAACTTTAGCGATGCACCACCTTTTAGGGATTTGGGTAATATTGTTGCGAT
>JAJRUF010000179.1 GCA_024277935.1 Gammaproteobacteria bacterium | reverse complement strand
TGGAATATATTTCCATGTTTTACAACGGTTGGCGATTGCATTCATATCTGGACTACATGTGTCCGAATGATTTTGAGAAACAGTTGATAGAATGGAAAAAAGTAGCTTAACTGGGTGTAACAAAACCCTTGACCAGGTCACATTGATTAATTTTGCAATCTCAGCAGTTGTAAGAAAGCCACTATTATTTATGAATAAAGCCAAAAGAATAGCATCCTCAAGAGCACGAGGAACTGTTTTGCTAACAAGATCTGAAATATGTGGTCGCATATTTACAAGCTCAGTCTTATACTTAGCTTGAAATGCATGATAGAAATCATCAAATGTCCCTTCATTTTCTATCATGTTATCTGAAAGATCATCCATTAAATCCCGAAGCCCCATCTCATTCTGGGTTTTGCAATCATTTGCAAACTTCAACTCAGAAACAGATCCACATCTATTCCTATGCAAATATCGATTAAGCCGTATACTTTCAGAGGCATTAACAACTATTACCTCATACGGGCAAACCCCCTTATATGCACTTTGAAAGCAAGCAACCTCTTCCTTAGCTCTCAAACCAGTGATGACCACAGGGACTGCACCAATTAACTCAAGATGCTTAATTATTTTCTCTACTACAATATCAGGCTTATCCACCAACGCTTTTTTTGCGAACTCTGAAATGCCTATTGAAGATTCTACTCCAAGCTTCTGATGATAACTTAAGTACATAAAGTCACTAGCTTCTATATGATAGTAACCATATTGACCTACCATATATTCAGCCAAGGTTGTTTTACCCGCACAAGTAGGACCGCAAATAATAAAATAATAAGGTCCAAATGGGAACTCAACTTGATCCACAGGCGCGCCAGTTACAATCTCAATCTTGCGCTTTAGTTGCCCATGATCTTCTAGATAACACAACATCTCTCTAAAAGCACCAGCCCTAAAATCATAATGGTCTGCCTCTTCAATTGGCAGCATGCTGATTGGAACTAAGCAATCATCTGGGACAAACCACTTGTTAAATGTTTTATCATCAAGCCATGGATAAACAGGATTCATAGAAAATTTAAATTTACGTTCTACAAACGCTCCATTAACGCTACTCGTAAAGCGAACAAACTTCTCACCAGTAGTTTTTTCAAGCTCACTTGTTAAAGTTAGCAAAACATCTGAGCGAACTGTCACTCGGCGGTCATTGCCCCGCTCCTTTAAAATGCTGTCAATTGACTCAAAGCTGTTCTCACGCATCCAATATTTAATATCAACACCCGGTATTTCTTCACCATTCTGACTTAGGCCGTGAAATATGACAGATGTATCCTCAATAAAGAAAAACTTTTCGTCTGGTTTTGAAACATTTTTTCTCCATCGTTCCAGTGCATCTTCAATACTCTGTGTGAGCAGAGTCTCTCGTTCTCGAATACGAGGCTCCTCATAACCTTTTCCATAATTCCTCTTATCTCGAATTACTAATAAATGATCACGGCACAGATGTTTAGCATGCTCACGCTTGGCACGACTAGATGTAATAAATGTCAACTCAAACATCGAATATGGCGCCCTTTATTAACAGGTTTTGTTACAAGAAATTGACAAGTAGGGTGGTTTTCCTGCATTGATGCAATTACCGTCCTTACATCTTTTGCAAGAAAAAACAAGCTAGGCCCAAGACTAGACATGCCAACCGCCGTTGCCCCAGCGTTATACAAATCATTTTCCAGCAGCAATAAGGAATTGCCATGCAGTCCTCGCTCAGCTTTCTTCCATGCACACTGCTGAATAGCACGAATACTGCCATCAAATGCTTCTTTTTTACCTTCACTAACAGCCGCGTAGACACCAATAATAGAGTGGTATAATGCTTTATGAGATTCAGATTCGTTGATCGGGCATGTTTTAATAAAGAAGTCCGTTTCTTCTTTTTCACTCAGTGGGGGAATATGTGGGGGGATGCATATTCCAACATCCCAAGATGGCATTTTTGTTTGTTGAAGCAGCAGTGGTAAATCTGCTGTACTCTCTGTTTGAGAAGAAGATTGCAGCCTTTGACCGTGATTTTGCACCCCAAGATCGACGACCAAGCCACCAGTAAAGTAAGAATTAATGCCTATACCCGATGTTCCACCACGCTCTGAAAGACGAATTATCTTATCCTTAGAAAGAGTGCAATCATTTAGCAACATAAGGGCTTCAATACATGCTAGGCGAATTGCAGTGCCTGTACCAAATCCGTAATTTGCATTAGCCTGACCACTAATTTCAATTAGGATATTATCCTTCGGTAGATTGCATTCATTTACAGCAGAACGTAACACTCTCTGCAAACGACATAATGCTAATTCTGACAACCCCACTTGCCGTTTATCCAGCAAACAAAATTTATTGGAAAAACCAGCTCTTACAGTAATGTTTGGTGAATCAACTGAAAAGCCAATACCTCCATTAATCCTCAACCCACCCTCATGCATCGAGAATAGAGTTAGGTGCAACCTAGCATTACTAGTTACTTCTATACCGCCTCTTGACATCGATCCCACTCTTCCTTGAAATACTCTAAATATCTTTCCGTTAAGATAGCATCGTGCCGCACATGAAGAGCTGGGGTATTCATACTTTCTAAGTCTGGAAAAAATGGACCAATAATTACGTCGTTATCAGCTACAAATATGCTATGCCCCTCGGAATGATTGAAGTACCTATATGAAAACCCAGAATGGCTATTCTGCAACTCTTTTAAACGTTCAGCTGTATGATTAGATTGTGTTCTTTTACGTTCGCTTAGTTGCGATGGATTTGGCAATAGAAACCGTACGCGCACACCTCTACCCAGGGCATCTAATAAAACTTTAGCTTCCGGGTGAGTTCCATTTTGATCTGCAAAATCTTCTAGGAAATGGCTTCCCGTTTTCCCCATTAAATCAATATTTCTATTAGCTTTTTTAATTAGTCGACCGTAATAAGCTCGATCCCGTTTATTTTCTAATACATTTTTTAAACCCAACAATCTAAGCCTGTCACGCTCAATATGCTCCTCCCAGGAGAACATAAATTGAATAATAACCAGAAAAAGTCCAGTAGCAATCCCACCCAACAAGGGAGCAATTTTGCTACTGCTTTCTTCTCCCCAGAAAAAATACAATAGAACACATAGCGCTATGATCATCGTATAAAGAATCACATGTGCGCGCTTAATCAACCAAGTACTTGAAAAAACACTCATCAAGGCATACCTATCAATAATATCTCATTCTTTTTGCCTTTTGAGAGTGCATGAGGCAGCTCTTGTCGTGAAACTACAACCTTATTAAAAGTTTGGCCAAACTTCCGACATAGCTCATCTAAGCTAGGATATGCGTTATCAACATATGAAAGGACAACTGTCAATGGTCAACAAATCTGACCCCCTTTCGGCCAATAAAATTGACCCACCCGGGGCAGGATTTACTTCACTCGTTTGGCTTTCAGTCGATAACTCTCTCCTCCTAACATAAAGATGTGTGAATGATGGATCAGCC
>JAJRUF010000178.1 GCA_024277935.1 Gammaproteobacteria bacterium | reverse complement strand
GTTAAAACTTATCCAGAATCGCTCTGTATTCTCCCTGTTCGTCGGGTAATACAAAGTTAAATCAATAGACGGAATAAGCATGTAGAGCCGATGGCGGAGTGCTTGCGGACGCGGGTTCAATTCCCGCCATCTCCACCAAACCAAAAAGCCAACTAATTGATTTAGTTGGCTTTTTTCTTGGCTACTATTTTTACATCTGGTCACATATAGTCACGATTAAGCATGATTCGTCATAATTTGGTCATAATAATGGTCACTAAGTGTTTAACCAAATAACTTAAACAGGTTCCGAAATACACAATCACTTAGAAAAATAATGTACAACTACTGTAAGCTTGGTAATTAGCCGGATTTACGACTAAAATAATCAAAATAATATAAAAAGAAGATATCTTCAATGTCACCAGTTAGACCAGTAAAACCAGACCATTCCATTAATGAAGTTGTTTTCGTACTCACTTTTTCAAAGCCATTTTCAGAAGAAAACTTTAATGCACTGACACAACTTGAAGATTTTTTAAAAGATGATTTGCCTAAAATGGAATTACAACAAGGCGCTGGTTTTAGATTCAGTACTGAAAACCAACAAATGGAACCATTACCTTCAAAACCTATATCGCTTTCTTTTAAGCATTATGTTGATAATGAATTTGACTGGGCATTACGTGCAGAAGGAAATTTTATTGCAGTTAATTGTATAGATTACAGTGAAGGCTGGAAGAATATTTGGCCTAAAGTCCACCGTTATTTAAATCATGCCACACAAAAATTAATAAATACCGAACTTTCCATTGAAAGTTTGTCACTACAGTATATAGACCGTTTTATCTATGAAGGGCAAATTGATTGTTATGAAACATCAACAATCTTTGATGAACAATCTGAATACTTAAACAAAAAAGTTACAAAAGTTGGACCTTACTGGCATATACACCAAGGCTGGTTTGATGGCATTAAAGAACTATCTATTAGAATTTTAAATATTTTAAATATAACCGCTGCATTGGCCGATAAAGAACATCACACCACCATTGACCACAGTGCTACAGTTCAATTTAGACAGAAAATAACAAACCATAAAACACTTTTTGAAGATACTATAAAAGATAAAATTGGCATAGACTATTATTTTGATTTGCTGCATGATGAAAACAAGCAAATACTACGCGATTTACTTAACAAAGACCGTATAGACGATATAAAACTAAAATAAGATATTATATAAACATTATGGCAACAACACACGCTAACGGCTATTCACTGACCGACACATTTCATAATGATGTCACTGAATCTACTGTAATTAAAAACAGTGGAATAAATTCAGCAATTATTCCAGTTGTTTTAGCTGGACTATTAGTTACCCCTTTGCCTAATATTCCAACAAATTCTACACCAAGTTATACAATAAATACCCGCGTTGCTAAAACTGGTCGACAAAACGAAATAAGTTTTGGAACAAGCAACGCTGACGTTGTTAACTCATACAAAAGTTATCCATTAAATTGGGACGGCTATGATGGAATTGCGCCGTCATCTGAAACTATAAATAACACTTTATCTTTTTTAGAAAAACTTCCATATGGTGTCATTGAACCAAGACCAGGTGTATCTGGTGATGGTGAAATAAGCTTATTTTGGGAAAATGATGATATTTATATAGACATCGGTTTTACAGGTGATGGGACATATGTTCTTTACGCCCGTGACAACGAAGGCATTGAATACTTCAAGGATAGCATTGACTTAAATAGTCCATTACCCACCGCGCTGCTTAATTTAATTTATATAAATTAATTAGTTTTGTCAGAAAGAACGAAGCAATCACAGTTTTCGCCCGGCCCGGTACTTTCTGAAGAAACCTTATTACGTATTGTCTATTACCCTGCTCATATTGATGATGACGGGAAATTAAAACCAGAAGCAATTCCAACGCAAGACCTTAATAGTCGGGGTTTTTCTGTGTACAGAAAACTGTATGCGAAGCGTGAAAAAATCACCACAGTTATTGATACCTACGTTTCAAGGAAAGCAGAAAGAAAATGTAGGGGTATCAGTCCAATTTTGTGCAAAACAGTCAGGAATATTGATGATAAAGAAAGCAACAAAGCCTTTGTTGTTTTAGATGCTGCCGACACTTTAGACAATGAAGCACATGCAGAAATTAAGTATTCACGTGCTTATGGAAGGTCTGAACAAAGGGGGCTAAGATTAAAATTAAAAGACCAGTTCAATACTATTCTTGATACAGAATCAGTTTATGCTGAACTTAAAGATACCGTACCACTTACTAAGAATAAAAGTATATGGGCCAGAATCCTGTCATTTATTACCTTTTGGAAATAGACATTTTTTAATAAGATAAGCTATAAAACAGACAGGGGCGGCAACCCCTGCCTGAAACGTACTGTTATCTACGCTTTATAGTTTCAACAACAGCTGTTTTTTTGCGACGTTCAGCCTGCTTGACCGTTATAAAACGACCAGTACCAGCATCACGACCTACTTTGTAGGATTTCGCACGTTTAGTCATAACATTATTCCTATATGACAATGTCAGGTACAGCCTGACCCTGTCGGACACCCCATATGCCCTTGCTAATACATATGGGGCGGTATAACTAAACAGCTACAATATTCACACGCAAATATTCAGCAATCAAGGTTTTTTCACTTTCAATTTTTAATTAGGTTACAAATTTAAGTACTTTTTACAATTTGTAACCCTATACCTGCTGTGTAAGCTTTATTGTCACTTTAGAAGGGTCTTAAGCAAGCTATCTTCTTTAATCGTGTTAGATACAATTTGCCCTTTCCTTCGCGTATGAAACTGTAAAGTTGTTGTGTAGATATTTTTTTGT
>JAJRUF010000177.1 GCA_024277935.1 Gammaproteobacteria bacterium | reverse complement strand
TTCTTACCTTTATATTTATTCTAATTTGTTGTAATTTTAGCTTGTTCAAATGTCGCCATTTCATTATGTAATTTACATGCCATTTGCAATAATGGCAACGCAATTACTGCACCACTTCCTTCGCCTAAACGCATATTTAAACTTAATAAGGGTTTCGCTTGTAAATATTCTAAAACAAGTTGATGTCCCTTTTCTTGTGATTGATGTGCAAAAAAATACCAAAGCTGGACCTGTGGATTAATTTCAATCGCTAATAATGCGGCAACAGTGCTAATAAAGCCATCAATTAATATAGTAATGCCCTGTTGAGCGGCAAAAATATAAGCCCCCACTAAAGCAGCAATTTCAAAACCACCTAAAGACTGTAAAACTTTTAAAGGTGACCTTAATTGCTGTTGGTGCAGTGATAACGCATTATATATAACTTGAGATTTATGCTGAATTTCTTTAGAGCCTAATCCTGTACCTGCTCCTGTTAATTGCTCCACTGATAAGCCAGTGATAGCACAAGCAATAGCCGTTGCGCTGGTAGTATTAGCAATCCCCATTTCTCCACCAATAAATAGTTGGGTTTTTTGCATAATAGCGCGTTCTACAGCCGCTTTACCTGCTAATAAAGCCTGTTTCAATTGTTGCTCAGTCATAGCGGCTTGTTTAGAAAAATTTGCCGTACCATCGCCTGCTCGATCAGTAATAAGTTTTTTTAAGGTAACTGGTTTTAACAGTCCCACATCAATCACTTCAAACTGTGCATGAACATAGCGAGAGAGCACATTGACAGCTGCACCATCATTGACAAAATTTTTAACCATTTCAGTGGTAACAATCTGAGGAAATGCGGATACATTTTCCTCTGCAACACCGTGGTCAGCCGCAAAAATAGACACCCAAATTCGTTCAATAGTAGGCGCAGTAGTTTGCTGCATGGCCGCTAATCGAATAGCAATACCTTCCAACTCTCCTAAAGAACCTGGTGGTTTTGTAAGTTGTTGTTGTTTAGTTAAAGCAAGCCGGTAAAATGATTCACTAGGCACTTCAATTTGATTATTTAACCAATCCATCATTATTTTAAAACTTGAGGAAGGCCTGCTGTCACTAGCACAACCTTATCACTTAGAGCCGCTATTTTTTGATGTAAAAATCCTGCCTCATCAACAAACCGTCTCGTCATTTTGTCCATGGCAATAACGCCTAAACCCAATTCATTACTCACTAAAATAATCTGGCCTGAAAAATTGGATAAACTTTCAAAAAGTGCTGTTGTTTCATTATCAAAAATTGTTTGTTGGACGCCACCCTTTTTATCAAACAAAATATTACTTAACCATAAGGTCAGACAATCAACCAGTAAGCAACAGTTTTGTTGAGCATGATCATTGATCACCTTTGCCAGAAATACTGGCTCCTCAACAGTATGCCAACTCTGAGGGCGGTCTTGCTGATGCCGGTCAATTCTAAGTTTCATTTCAGCATCTCTTGCTTCAGCAGTCGCAATATAAATCACCTGCTTAGCTGATTTTATTGCTTGTTGCTCTGCATACTTGCTTTTCCCTGAACGGGCTCCGCCCAGTACCAGTTCAATCATTCTTTAAGCGCACAGCCAACACATCACAATGTGCATTATGCAATACACCATTAGCGGTTGAACCCAACAGTAAGGCTAAGCCATGCCGGCCATGTGAACCAACAACGATAAGGTCAATTTCATTTTCATCTGCAATCCGGACTATTTCAAATTTAGGGCTTCCGACCTCAACCCATTGCTTATCTTCAACAATATCTAATTTCTCTGCCAGAGTAGAGATTCGTTTCCTTGCTGCCTCCATAATTTGCTCTGATAAATCGCCATCAAAGGGGATAATAGGTCCATAAGTAGCATCTGTAATAGGTAAGTTATCTACAATATGTACAATACTTAGTTGTGCTTGATTAGCGACTGCCAGTTCTTTTGCTTTATTCGCAACATGATGTCCGTGATCAGAAAAATCAGCTGCTAATAATATGTGCTTATAATGTGCCATGCTTTACTCCATTTTGCGATAATAATTACAGTGAAAGTTATGCTTTCAGCTGATAAGAAAATAGTATATACAAAAATTCACCAGTTAGAAGCGTTAAATAATTGCACCTAATCTGTTTTAACATACCTCATACTCTGCATAGCTATTTCTAATTCTTCATTCGTTGGAATAACCAGAATATCCAAAGCCGATTGACTGTTTTTAATATTAACAACTTGCTTGCCATGCCTGACATTCTTATTTAAGTCAATTGAAATACCTAATATATCTAAACCAGTACAAATTCTCTCTCTTATCCGACAATCATTCTCACCAATCCCACCTGTAAAAACCAAAGCATCAATCCTGCCTAAAACCGCATAATAGGCCCCGATATATTTCTTAATCCGGTAACAATACATCTCTAAAGCCAACTTTGCCTTTTTATCTCCATCATCAGCCATTGCATGTATTGCACGCATATCATTTTCGCCACAAATACCTTTTAAGCCACTTTGTTTATTGAGCAAATCATTGACATCCTCACTCGACATATCTTTATTTTGGTTTAAATAAAAGGGGATTGCAGGGTCAATATCACCGCTACGAGTCCCCATTATCAGTCCTTCCAGAGGTGTCATTCCCATTGAGGTATCAATACTTTCTCCCTGTTTTATAGCACTAACACTCCCCCCATTTCCTAAATGCAAAGTAATTAGGTTCAGAGAGTTTAAGGGTTTATCAAGAAATTCAGCCGCTTGTTTAGCAACATAATAATGCGATGTCCCATGAAAACCATATCGACGAATACTTGCTTGCTCATACAATTCTAAAGGGAGGGCATAAAGAAAGGCATGCTCAGGTATAGTTTGATGATAAGCCGTATCAAATACAGCCACTTGTGGCACATTATCTGCCAACTGCAGCATAAGTTCTATCCCCATTAAATTAGCGGGGTTATGTAAAGGTGCAAGTGGAATCATTTTTCTGATGCTCGCCAACACCTGTTCATCAATCAATGTCGGCTGATGAAAGCTTTCCCCACCATGTACAACTCTATGTCCAATAGCAGATAAATCAGCCACATTTATAAGTAATTTAGATTTTTTCAGCAACTCAATAATACTGCTTAATCCTTGTTGGTGGTCTGTAACCACCTTCAACACCTTTCCACTATGCCCCGCTAAACAATATTTATGCAAACTCTGTGCACCTATTTGTTCAATAACTCCAGTGGCTAATACTGATAAATCCAGCATATTAAAAAGTGAATATTTTATAGATGAACTGCCAGAATTAAGTACTAGAATTTTCACTTACAACCCCATTCATTTGAGCTTGCACAGCTGTAATAGCAACGGTATTAACAATATCTGTTACTGTACAGCCTCGACTCAGGTCATTAACAGGCTTATTTAAGCCCTGTAATACAGGGCCAATCGCAACCGCCCCCGAGGTACGTTGAACCGCTTTATAAGTATTATTACCGGTATTTAAATCCGGAAAAATAAATACATTAGCAAGACCGGCTACTTCACTCTCCGGTAACTTTGTTTTGGCAACCCCCATATCAATCGCTGCATCATATTGAATAGGGCCTTCAAGTTTCAAGTCAGGGCGTTGCTGTTTAGACAGGCGAACCGCCTCACGCACTTTATTAACAGCCTTCCCCATACCTGATGCTCCCGTAGAATATGACAACATTGCAATCCGAGGATTAATATGAAACAGAGTTGCCGTATCAGCAGAGCTGGCCGCTATATCAGCCACCTGTTGAGCATTAGGGTCAGGGTTTACTGCACAGTCACCATAAACCAACACACGATCTTCTAAACACATAAAAAAAACACTTGAAACAATAGAGGTGCCAGGCTTAGTTTTAATAATCTGAAATGCAGGTCGAATGGTATGTTGAGTGGTATGAACCGCTCCAGAAACCATACCATCAGCATCTTCTAAATGAACCATCATGGTCCCGAAATAACTACTATCAGCTAACATATCAAAAGCCATTTCATAAGTGACTCCCTTATGCTGACGTAATTGAAAAAAACTTTCAGCATAATGTTTCCTTAACGAGGATTTAATAGGATCAATAATATTAACTCCCTCCAGCTGCAAGCCCAGTGCCTGTATTTTTTTCCTTATCAACTCTTCATTACCTAACAGGGTTAATTTAACCACCCCCCTTAAGACTAGAATTTCTGTCGCTCGTAAAATACGATCCTCTTTACCCTCAGGCAATACAATATGCTGCAACTGTGCTTTGGCCCTTTGAATCAACTCATATTCAAACATCATCGGCGTTACTCGATTGCTATAAGTCGAAGACATTCTTTGTTTAAGATCGGGAATATCAATACTACTTTCAACAACCCCCAGTGCAGCCGCAATTTTACGTTCATTGGCTGGGTCTAATACTGCCTTTACCTGCGTCACATCAATGGCAGTGGTAAAAGTATCACTGGCAACCCCTAAAATAGTAAAGGGTGATTTACTAATTCCGGAAATAAGTTTAGTTATCTGAGGCTCAGGCTCTTGCTTACCCGTCAGAACCAGCCCTGCAATTTGAGGGTACTTAGCTGATTTATGAGCCATTAAGCTAGCAAGAATAATATCCGACCGGTCTCCTGGCGTAATAATCAAATCCCCTTCTTCCAAATGATCCAAAAAATGAGGAACTTGCATGGCTGCCACTTTATAGTTTAAAACATTCCGTTTTAAAGTTTCATTATCCCCACTCAACACCTTAGCCTTTAGGTCACTGGCAATATCACTTAGAGTAGGTTTTTCTAAAGCGGCAATCATAGGGACTAAATAAACCGGATGCTTAGCCCCTTGATGCATAAAATAATCTTTTAAATCATCAATATACCGTTTATCTACTCCATTAATAAATAAGGCTAAAATATCACAGTCATGCTCTTTTAATGACTGTCGGTAGCTAGCCGCAGTATCAATAATTTCATCAATACTGCATCCATGTCCCTGTAAAATGGGGATTAATAAGCAACCTAAATTATTAGCAACATCCGCATTAAAATCAGCCTCTATTGCGACTTGAGCCTCACTAAAACTTGTTCCCACACATAAAACCCGCTCACACTGCCGTTCTAAATTTTTATATTTAATAAGAATAATTTTAAGCAATTCATCATAACGGTTAGATGCTAGCAACTCCCTGGCCGTCTCAATTTTACAGCCATACATTGATTCATAGGGTAAATCTAAATGATAGCGGTTAAGTACCAGGTTAATGAGTCTGTCATCCTCAACATCACCGTGAACCACAGGCCGAAAAAAACCTAATTTTGAGGTTTCTCCCGATAACAGCTCCATTAAGGTCAATACAATTACTGATTTACCACTTCGTTGCTCTACACCAGCAATATAAATATTTTGGGCCACAGCCACTTCCTTTAGATAAGGTTTTTATGCGTGCTGCTTACTCAACAACAACCATTTGAGGAAAAATCAACCCCATTACCTGAGAAGAAACCAGGATATACAACAAAGCAAGCCCTAAACCAAAGGTAAAAGGCTTTTCCAAAGCCTGACTAAAAACATGCCCAGATACCAGCCAATGCCAAGTCATCAGAGCAATAACAGATATAATAGAGAAAGCCGAGCCTCCTCCAGTTAATGTTGCCATCACAGGGATAGCAAAAAAACTTATTAAACTATCTGTTGCAACTAAAGCACTTGCAGTTTGTTGGTAACGGGCTGGTTTTTTTGCAAAAAACAATACCACTTTGACAAAGCCTAGCAATAAGACAATCTCAACAGCTGTTTGAAAAATAGCATGAATAAAATCCATATTTAGAATTAAAACCAACAAACTAATACAGAAATACACGGGGATTAACAGCAACAACAGTACCTTGGCAACAGGCATATCTTGAGGCCCTTTTTTAAAAAGGCAAATATTAAAAATTAAGTTTAATAACTGGTACATTTTTTATGCTTTAAGAATGAGATATATACACCAATATACTTTGCACTATTATGAAAGTCCAATAGCTCTTTTCTAGTAATCAAAATAATTTATTTTTATTGGAGGCTCTCAGAATAATAGTTTGACTCCTGCTAAATTATTATCCATACTTTTGTCAGATATACCCCTTAACTTTAAGAAGCCCTAAGGATTTACCTACCCTGAACAAGGAGACCCAGCAATGAAAGCTACAAAAATCAAACAAACTTTACTGGCCTTAGCATTAAGTTCAACAGCTTTATCTGCTACTGCAGATTGGACTTTAAACAATGCAAACTCATCACTTAATTTTATTTCTATCAAAAAATTAAGTATTGGTGAGGTACATACTTTTAATTCAATAAGTGGCTTGCTTAAAGACAATGGTGATGCAAAAGTAAAGGTTATTTTAAGAAGCGTTAATACACAAATTCCTAAGCGCGATGCGCGAATGAAAAAAGTATTATTTGAGGTAACAAAGTTTCCACAAGCCAGCGTAACAACAAAACTTGATATAAAACGTATCAAAAGTCTAAAAGTAGGGGAATCTTTTTCTCAAATTGTAGAGCTAGCTTTATCAATTCATGGACAGCAACAAGAAGTTGAAGCAAATATGCGCATTACTGCTCTGGCAAACAATAAGTTATTAGCCTCCACAATTAAGCCGGTTATTATTAATGCTAAAGATTTTCATCTGGTAAAAGGTATTAACGTATTACGTACACTGGCAAAACTACCTTCTATTAGCACTGCTATTCCTGTAACCGCAGACTTTATATTTGAAAAGTAGCTGAATTTGCGCAGGGTGCGATCTACGCACCAGCCATATTGCACATATTGTGTAGGTTTTCGTATTTCTGAATAGTACGTGGTGCTAGGAGAGCTGTCCCTCACGACGGTCTCTATTCTCGGCCAGCCTCCTAGTGATTTATTTAGATATGCGAGCTCCAGGTAAAAAGTAGTTTTATGGATAAGCTAATTCAAGAACACCAGTTAAGCCGGTTAGATATGGCTTTTGCCAACTTTTTAAGCCAAAGGGCTTCAACAAATACGGCTCAAAAAGCAATATTAGAAACCTTATTGTCAAAGCTGTCTTTTGAACAGTCTCAAGGACATAGCTGTATTAATATTTCTGAAGCTGAAAAAAAATTAATCTTAGCCTCTGGGCTGGTCTCAGAAAATAACATCGCCCCGTTAAAATTAGAACAAAACCGTTTATATTTATATCGCTATTGGTCTTACGAGAATAGTTTAGCAGAACAAATTAAGCAGTTAATATCAACCGCAGTCCCTTGCCATAATAATAACTCACTTATTAATCGTTATTTTATTGAATTAATAGATGAAACAGACTGGCAAAGGGAAGCGGCGATTAAAGCGATAAGTCAATCCTTTACAATTATTACCGGTGGCCCCGGAACAGGAAAAACCACAACAGTGGTTAAAATTTTAGCCTTATTACAGGAATTAGCAGCAACAAACGAGCATGTATTACATATTGCTTTAGCCGCACCAACGGGTAAAGCAGCTATGCGCTTGCAAGAATCCATTGGTTTTAGCAAAAGCACATTGCCTTGTGCTGAAAGTATAAAACAGCGAATACCAGAAACCGTGACCACAATCCACCGTTTATTAGGTGCAAAGCCACCCTCACCTTATTTTAAACATAACGCGACTCAACCATTGGCTTATGATGTTATCGTAGTTGATGAAGCATCCATGATTGATTTAGCTTTGATGAGTAAGTTAGTCGATGCATTAAAACCAGGGGCTAGGCTAATTTTATTGGGCGATAAAGACCAGTTGGCTTCCGTTGAGTCTGGTGCTGTATTAGCTGATTTAACAGCTGCACTACCGTTAAATACAGTGGAGTTAAAAAAATCACATCGCTTTCATGGTGAAATTAAGGAGTTAGCTATTGCGGTAAATTCGCAATTATTTAAAACAGCATGGAAATTACTCAATCAAAACTCCCAGCAAATTGGCTTATTATCAGGTGACTTAATGAGCTATATTGCCAAAAAATATACCAGCTATTTAAACAAGATTAACAGTAGTGCTGATTTTGTAGAAATATATTCCGAATTTTCTCGGTTCCAAGTATTATGCTCAAACAGACAAGGTAAACAGGGTGTTATTGAAATAAACCACAAAATTGAAGCTCATTTCCAGCAGAAAAATACTATCCATATTTCAGGACAGTGGTATATAGGCCGTCCCATTATGGTCATGCAAAATAATGCGGGTATGCAGTTATACAACGGAGATATTGGAATTTGTTTATTTGATAAAGTATCCAAACGGTTGGCTGTTTATTTTTTACGTTCTGATGGTAGTGTAAAAAAAGTATTACCAAGCCGAGTACCAAAGCATGAAACTGTTTTTGCTATGACCATACACAAAAGCCAGGGCTCAGAATTTGATAACTGCTTATGTGTGCTGCCTGAGGAAATTAATCCTGTGTTAACAAAAGAACTTATTTACACAGCAATTACTCGTGCAAAAAGCTCATTAAAAATTGCTAGTAATTATGCGGTTTTTAGTCATACTTTACAGAAACGAGTTAACCGTACAGGCGGGCTATTTGAAAAGTTAGCAGTGACAGTTTAAAAGTAGTGGGGCAAGTCTGTTAATAGAGCTGTTTTAAAAACTTATCTATTATTGGGTGCAGGCCTAAGCCTGCGCCTGCTATGAGGAATGCAGGTAAAACCAGTACCCCAAAAAGACTATTACTCATGAGGATATACTTGTTAAAACTACAAATTCAACCCTCCACAAAAAAACCATGGTTATTATCAATGATTTTTTGTAGGAGCGGCTTTAGCCGCGATGTCGTGGCTAAAGCCGCTCCTACGTATATACAAAGTAAGGTTCCCCCCCCTCACTCAGACACCAAAGAAGGTCTATTATTTTTCCTTCACTCTGTATCTCAGTGTGGGTTGATATTCTATAGCTTATTGAATTTATAGAGCTAATGATCTCTTTGTACTGAAAATTTAGCCAATGAAATCAAAGCACTTTTAGATTCTGATTCGGGCAAACAAGCTAAAGCAGTAACTGCTTTTTGTGCTGCTTCATCAGCACATTTTTCAGTATATTCAATGGCGTTGGTTGCTATAACAATGTCATAAACCTGGTTAAAAGCTTCTCTTGAACCTTGTTTAATCGCATCAATAACAATTTTTGCCTGGCTTTCTGTGCCATGAGAAATGGCATAAATTAGAGGTAATGTTGGCTTTCCTTCCGCCAAATCATCACCTAAATTTTTACCTAAATCTTCAGTGGTTGATTTGTAATCCAAAGCATCATCAATTAACTGAAACGCAACGCCCAGCTGCTGGCCGTACAAAGCAAGTGCTTCTTCAGTTTTTTTATCAGTCTCTGCAATCACGGCTGCCAAACGCGTTGCAGCACTAAATAAAATAGCTGTTTTTCTAGCAATTACTTCCAAATATTTTGCCTCCGTTGTATCTGGGTTATTACAGTTTAATAACTGTAATACTTCCCCTTCTGCAATCGCTGTTGTTGTGGTAGAAAGAATCTCCATAACACGCATATTATTCGTGCGAACCATCATTTGAAAAGCACTAGAATAAAGGTAATCTCCAACTAAAACACTGGCAGCATTCCCCCAAACAGCATTAGCACTCTCCTTGCCTCTTCTTAAATCAGACTCATCCACAACATCATCATGCAATAAAGTAGCGGTATGAATAAACTCAATAACTGCCGCTAAAACCAGATGGTTATCGCTAACTTTTCCTAAAGCCTTTGCTGCTAAAAGTAAAAGCATGGGCCTTAATCTTTTTCCCCCGCTACCAATAATGTAATGGCTCATTTGGTTTATAAGAATAACGTCCGAACTGAGTTCATTGACTATTAGCTGGTCAACGGCCTTGGCTTCAGCCACCGTTAAATTTTTTATTAATTCAAAATCAATAACTTCCGAAGAATTTTCTGTACCTAGTATTGTCATTCTTATTTAACTTACATATATCTTATGAGAATCAGCCAACCATGCTATTGAATAATACAGGGTGGTGTCAATAGCTTTGTTGTGTTATTTTATACGCAATCTCATGGGGTGAGTTAAAAAAATATTGACGAACCTTGATTTTAAACATATAATTTTCTGTTCACTTTTAACAGATTAAATGCTTGGAGCTTACGCAGATGTACGCGGTAATTCAAACAGGTGGTAAACAGTACCGAGTTGAAGAAGGTACGACACTTAAAATAGAGAAACTTGAACTTGGTGCCGGGGACAGCGTAGAGTTTGATAAAGTATTAATGGTTCAGTCTGACAGCGAGACTAAAATTGGCCAACCTTATGTTGAGTCAGGAAAAGTTACTGCAGAAGTTGTCTCACAAGGGAGACACAAGAAAGTAAAAATCATTAAATTTAAAAGACGTAAGCACCATATGAAACAAATGGGGCATCGTCAATACTTCACAGAAATCCAGATTACTGGTATTTCTGCTTAATTAAAAAGGAGTAAACAATGGCTCATAAGAAAGCGGGTGGTAGTACTAGAAACGGTCGTGATTCCAATGCCAAACGTCTTGGCGTTAAGCGGTACGGCGGCCAGGAAGTTTCAGCAGGAAGCATACTAATTCGTCAGCGTGGAACTAAATTTCATGCTGGAGATAATGTAGGAATGGGTAAAGATCATACTTTATTCGCCAAAGCTGACGGCAAGGTTCTTTTCTTAGAAAAAGGCCCTAAAAATCGTAAATTTATTAGTATCGTAGCAGCTGCATAAAGCTACGATTCTATAAATAGACTAAAAGCCTCGTCTTTGACGGGGCTTTTTTGTTTGTGCTTAGGAGCGTGCACAAAATAACTTGAACAACTAACTTGTCTTTTTGTCCGTCTTCCGTGTTATATAAATAGCTTGCTATGCGCTTATTTATACCTCTTGAATACGAACAAAAATCCTGCGGCAGTTGCTCAAATTATTCCGTGCACGTTCCTTATTAATAATACAGAACAAGCACCCCCCTTCTCTGTATTAAATGGGCAAATTAATATGCCCCCATATACTGAAGAAAAAGATGAGATTTGTAGACGAAGCTGTAATTCGAGTAGAAGCAGGAGCAGGCGGTAGCGGTGTTGCCACCTTTCGGAGAGAAAAGTACATTCCAATGGGTGGACCTGACGGCGGTGATGGTGGTGATGGCGGTAGTGTCTACCTTATTGCTACTGAAAATGTTAATACTTTAGCTGATTTTCGTTACAACTCTTTGCACAAAGCTCAACGCGGGCAAAACGGCATGGGTAAAGACTGCACTGGCCGAAAAGGGGAAGATCTTTATATATCAGTCCCTACTGGCACCTTAGTTTATGAAACTAGCACCGATGAAAAAATTGGTGACTTAATAAATGCAGGTGATACTTTATTAGTCGCCAAAGGCGGCTTTCATGGTCTTGGAAACACACGTTTTAAAAGTAGCGTAAACAGAACTCCCCAGCAATTTTCAAAGGGTAAACCCGGTGAGTTTCGAACCCTAAAACTGGAACTTATGGTTATCGCTGACGTAGGCTTGCTAGGCCTGCCTAATGCCGGTAAATCCAGCTTAATTCGTTCGGTATCATCAGCCAAACCAAAAGTAGCAGACTACCCTTTCACCACCTTACATCCCAATTTAGGTGTCGTGCGAGTAGATGATTTACGTAGTTTTGTTATTGCGGACATTCCCGGTGTTATTGAAGGTGCCGCTGAAGGTGCGGGGTTAGGCTTACAATTTTTAAGACACCTTTCTCGTACAGGTTTATTACTGCACATTCTTGATGTACAACCGTATGAATCTGACGATACTCCGGTTGAAGCCGCAAAAAAAATCATCCATGAAATTGAAAAATGGAGCAATGACCTTGCAAGTAAACCTCGCTGGTTAGTGTTAAATAAAATAGACCGCTTATTTGACGAAGAAAGTGATGCTCATTGCCAGGCTATTATTGATGAGCTTAAATGGACAGGCCCCGTCTTTAAAATTTCAGCCTTAAAAAAACAAGGTACTCAAAAATTAATGTACGCCATTATGGATTTCTTTGATCAACAACGGCAGGAAAAAGAAAGTGAGCAGGAGTGACTTCTCTAATGCAAAAAGAATTGTTGTCAAAATCGGTAGCTCCCTTTTAACCAATGGTGGCTTAGGCTTAGACAAACCAGCAATTGCTGCCTGGGTTAAACAAATGGCGCAAATCAAACAACAAGGGAAAGAAGTTTTATTGGTTTCTTCTGGCTCAGTTGCTGAAGGTATCAGTCGTCTAGGCCTGGATAAACGCCCAACCACCTTACACGAACTTCAAGCCGCAGCATCAGTAGGCCAAATGGGCTTAGTAAGAACTTTTGAAGACAACTTCCAAAAATACCAGTTACATTCGGCACAAGTCCTTTTAACCCATGAAGATTTATCAAATCGTCAGCGTTACTTAAATGCCAGAAGTACATTATTAACCCTGTTAGATTTTGGGGTTATCCCTGTTATTAATGAAAACGATGCGGTAGCAACAGAAGAAATTCGCTTCGGTGATAACGATACTTTAGCCGCATTAGTTGCCAACCTGGTTGAAGCTGATTTACTCATTATCCTAACCGACCAAGCAGGGCTTCTTGACTCCGACCCCAATACCAACCCTAATGCCAAGTTAATATCAACAGCGAGCGTAAATGATTCTATACTGGATGCGGTTGCAGGCGAAAGCCATAGCGGCTTGGGGCGAGGCGGCATGTTCACAAAAATACGAGCCGCACGACTTGCCGCGCGCTCAGGTGCCGCAACAATTATTGCTCCAGGCGCTGAAAACAATGTTATATCCCGAGTCCTGTCAGGCCAAACAGTTGGCACTCACCTAAAACCCAACATCGCCCCCCTAGTAGCACGAAAACAATGGCTAGCCGGCCAATTGCAAATAAAAGGCTCATTAACTTTAGATGATGGTGCTGTAAATATCCTTAAAAATGCAGGAAAAAGCCTTCTTGCCGTGGGTGTTAGCTCGACAACAGGTGAGTTCCAGCGCGGAGATCTTGTATCCTGCCTGTCAAAGGAAGGTAAAGAAATAGCCAGAGGGCTTATTAATTATGGCTCAACCGATAGCCGCAAAATAATTGGCAAAGCAAGTTCAGAATTCCAGGCTTTATTAGGCTATGCGGATGATGACGAACTCATCCACAGAGATAACCTAGTTCTTACTTAAACGTATCAGTAATACACTAAGACCTTATCTAAATTCACCCTGGTCTTTATATGTCAGGTTTCACAACGTTATACCATGATTTTTTAAAAGGTCAGCTCGAAACATATCGGGTGATTTTATAAAAATATCTGGATTTATTCTATACCAACATTCGACAGCTTCAAAGGGCGTTCTAACCTTTAATTCTCTTTTTAAGCTACCATGCCTTCGGTTAAGGTTGTAATACACTAAGA
>JAJRUF010000176.1 GCA_024277935.1 Gammaproteobacteria bacterium | reverse complement strand
CTGGTTATTTACATATAGATGTGACGTATTTACCTAAATTAGACGGTATTAAATATTATCTTTATGTTGCGATTGATAGAGCCACTCGGCTGATGTTTTTTAAGGTTTATAGCAGTAAAACAGCGCATAATGCAGTTGATTTTTTAGACCATTTTAAAAAGGGGATTCTTGTTTACAATGAAGAAAAGCTTCACGCAAACATTTTCGTGCCAAATCAGTGTCCAAAATAGGTCGTCGTTTTTCAGTCACCACGGTAAAAAAATAGGTACCACCAGCAACATAATTCCGACGATAATCTGACATAAACTTCTCGTAGGGTATGCATTGCATACCGGTTGTTTATAAATACACAAAAGAAGGTACGCGATGCGATCGCGTACCCTACCGTTACAGTGCAGCAACTATAATTCACTAAAAGGGGAACTGTAATAGCTTAAATAGGCATTGTAAGCTGCCAACGCCGCTAAAATAAGAAAGATAACGCCACTAATTTTATGTAACAGCGTCAAGGGAACCTTTTTAAGTAAGGTTGTTCCTGCAATAACCCCCAATGTTGATGTCAATATCAAGGCACAGGTTGCTCCAATCCATACGGCAACAGGTTCCGCTGCACTGCTTAAAGCAACAACGGCTAATTGGGTTTTATCCCCAAACTCAGCAACAGTAATTAAAAAGAATGTGGTAAAAAAAAGACTATGCCCACTTTTTTCAACCACCTCTTCATCCTCTTCCTCTTCAGTGTTAAATAATGAATGAACACCAAATATAGCGAATAAAATAGCCACCGTTATCGATACTATATACTCAGGAAACCAGCTTGCAATAGCCGCTCCAAAGATAACCGCCAAACTGTTTAAAAAAGCAAACGAAGCAATGGCTCCTAAAAGAACCGGTGTGGCACGATGACGAGCTGCCAGCGTCATACAAACCAACTGACTTTTATCACCAATTTCAGCAGCAGCAATCAGTAAAAAACTGGTACTGGCTGTTGCTGAAAGATTGCTTATATTTAACGAAGATAAATAAGTAACTATGCCTTGTAAATAGACTAATAAGTTTTCCATTTATTATTTATACCTAATTAACCTAGCAACTCTTCTAGTGCCAGCATAATAATAAAACCAATCATTAAAGCAAAAGTAGCAACCCTGGAACGGCCTGATGAATGCGTTTCGGGAATAATTTCTTCACTGATAACAAATAACATAGCACCTGCTGCAAAACCCATTGCGATAGGTATGATAGGTGTAAAAACTGTCACCATGGTAATGCCTAATAGACCTCCTACAGGTTCAACTAAACCGGTTAATGTTGCGATACCGATAGCCTTCCATTTGTTATACCCCAAGCCGACTAAAGGAAGAGCAACTGCTAGCCCTTCTGGGATATTTTGTATTCCGATAGCGGTCGCTAGGATCATGCCATTTTTAATATCACCATTACCAAAACTCACCCCCACTGACATACCTTCAGGAAAGTTATGTATGGTGATGGCAATAATAAACAAAGAAATTCTTTGTAATGTTTCCATTTGTGCATCAGGCAGACCACCAAAATGCAAATGTGGAAGTTTTTTATCACTCAGGTGTAAAAAAAATGCGCCCAGTAACATACCTATTGCAACAATCCATACACCATTACCAGGCCAGAGAGTATTACCAGACTTAATACCTGGTACAATCAAAGCAAATGATGTTGCTGCCAGCATCACACCAGCTGCCAAGCCAAGCATAGCATTAAGTAATTTGCTGGATATTTCCTTAAAAAACAGGACGGGTAGAGCACCTACTCCCGTAGCTAATCCTGCCAAAATACTGGCAACAAAACCTATTACCACTATTTTTCCAAAAACAATATACAAACTACCAAATATTAAAATTTGCGAAAGTAGGAAAATTCCAAAAAAGGCCGCCCATCGTTGCAACTGCGGCAAAGCCATTATTTTTTGATAGTAAGTATTAGACTGTACGCGGGCAAGTTGAGTAGCAAAAATATCTTGAATATTTAGCATAATTTTATATTTATTATTTTGTGAAATAAAAACAGGTATAAGAACTTTAATAATACCCTAAATATAACTTGGATATTATTGAATTTTCATTTTATAGTAAAAGATGTTTAGCCGTTCGCTTTATGTAACAATTTCTCAAAAAAGAAACCATTAATTGCCCCCCAAATAATGACATATGAGTCATGAATCAACATATCGAAAGTCAAGTTATCTATATTGCGCACGTAATCAAAAACATTATCAGAGATCATAAATGCAAAAATAAGGTAAAGGGCAATTTTAATTTTGAGTTTATGCCTATACAAATTCCAGATACCTAAAATTATGAACCCCGAAAAAAAACGTATTAGGTTATGAAATAACATTTCCCTATTTAAGTTATCGATTTTCAATGCGGCATCAATAAAATAGAGTATAGCTAAACCTAATAGTAGAGATACATAAAATATTTTCATAATCTTAAAATAAGTTAGAACGTGTATGGAATAACTTCCCGAAATTATAACGTAGGATTTTTGTTTCAGCTGAAATGACCTCATGAGGCGCATAGCTGGCTGGCTACGCAACGAATGAGATCATTTCAGCTGGAGCAAAAAGACAAGTTAGAAATCGGTAAGTTGTTTTATGCACGTTCCTTAGTGGGCATTGAGTTGTTATAGTATCAAAAAACTAAAAATACAGCTTTGGATTAATAGTGCTAGCATATCCATCGCTTCAAATATCTTTTGCTTTTAATAATCGCAGACCATTAGCCACTACCAATAAAGAGGCTCCTGTATCAGCCGCAATGGCTTCCCATAAGGTTGCTAACCCTGCAAAGGCTAATACTGCTACAATCGCTTTAAGTGTCAGCGCAAAAACAATATTTTGCCGGATTATACGCAAGGTTCTTTTTGAATGATTAATCAGCCATGGTAGCTTGGAAAGGTCATCTCCCATCAAAGCAATATCCGCTGTTTCTATCGCTGCATCAGACCCCATCACGCCCATGGCAATACCTAGATTAGCTCTACCTAATGCAGGTGCATCATTAATACCATCACCCACCATAGCAACATTACCGTATTTTTCAACCATTTGACTTATGACATCCACTTTATCAGCAGGCAGTAATTCTGCATGAACTTCATCAATACCACACGCTTTGGCAATATTTTCAGCGGTAATTTGGTTATCCCCTGTCAGCATTGCCAAGTGTTTGATTTTCTGTTTTTTAAGTGATTGTAAAACAGACTTGATTTGTGGACGTGGTTGGTCGGCAACCGCAATCAAACCACAAACATGCTGGTCATTACCAATCGCTATCACGGTTTTCCCGGTCTGCTCCAAGTCTCTTGCTTGTTGACTTATTGCAGACGTTTCTTGGCCTCGTTCCAATAAATAACGTCTGGAACCCAGCCAAAAATCAGTCCCATTAAATAAGCCCGTCACCCCTTTACCCGGTAAAACAGTCACATTATCCGCATTTGCAATTTGAATTCCCTGATTTTCAGTATAATTTAAAATAGCTTTGGCGAGAGGGTGATTACTGCGTGACTCTAATGCGGCGGCACGGCTTAATAGCTCTTCCTGAGTATGATTATTAAAAGGATAAAGCCCCGTCACTACTGGGTTACCACGCGTTAATGTCCCCGTTTTATCAAAAGCGATGGCCTGAAGATGGGCCGGTGCTTCTATATAGATACCGCCTTTTATTAAGATACCCTGCCTGGCGGCACAAGCTAATG
>JAJRUF010000008.1 GCA_024277935.1 Gammaproteobacteria bacterium | reverse complement strand
TTGTCAAAGCTTATCTCAAAACTATTTGAACAATAATTATTTATTCAATTTGAAAACTAATAAACAATCTCGCTTCCTGCGTGCTTTCTGGATTAAACTCAACCCCGAAAGAACAGCGTATTCTACAGAGTTGTATCTGGCCGTCAAGGTTTTATTTCATACTTAAGGCAAACCCAAGAGATTGATCTAAGGTAACGCACAATAAATAACCTACCCCAGGATTACGCAGGATTTTTGTTTCCGCTCAAATTATCTCAAGAGGCGCATAACTGGCTACGTAACGATTGAGACTGTTTGAGCAGGGACAAAAAGACCAGCAGGGTGGGTTATTTGTTGCGAGCTGCCTAATCAACACTCATATTTTGTAATTGATAACGAGCTGTAGCTGCAATTTCCTCATCAACATCATTTTTGAGCGACTCCAAACAATACCCTTTCTTTACTACTATATATCTTACAAAATCATTTTTATCTTTGGAGAGTACCTCTAAATATTTTGATTCATTGGTATATTTAGCGACTGTCGCCCTAACCCTCCAACTTTCATCGGCAACCAGCATATCATGCCCCACCTTCTTCCTTGCAACTGCCGCACGAACAACTGCAGAGGCATCTTGAATCAAATAAGTTAGAGCAAAACACAAATCTACTGCCTCTAATCTTATATATTCCTCTTTTTCCTTCAGCAGATCGATCTCGTTATATTTTTTACCTGAAATAACTACAGTATCCATATCCAACACCATTCATCAACTTTGCATATATTTTAGCTTTAATATTGTTAGCAAACCATTGTTATGTAAAGAATCTGGGCATAATATCACAAATTATTAATAATGCGGGGGCACCTCATCTCCTTGATTAATTTCATTTGAACCTGACATAGTCTTTATTCTTTGCCCAAGTAATTTGCAAATTTCCTCCAACCGAATTAGTTCTCTTTGCTGCTCACTCACAACATCATTCAACGATAGCAATAGGTCATCCTGATACGCCACCTTAATTTCCAACTCTGTAATACGCTCTTCACTCATTTTTTACCCCCCCTCTCAAACAACACCCTCTTCAAGCGCATGCACCTTATAACCATAATCTTTAAGAATAACCATAACTTCATTCAAATCCAAGAACCCAACGACTACACCTCGCTTTGAATTAAAATCAATATTTGCACTAACAACTTTTTTATCTCTTGCCAAAGTCATTTCCACGTATAAGGCACACGAAGGACAACTCATTCCTTCTACTGAAAAAACTAACCGCCGAATCACTTTATCACTTTTTGAGGGCATCATTTCTTAAAGCCCATTTTTATTATTACTCGGTTTTTCTGAAAAATTTTTTAAAATAATATTTAAAACTTCAAATAATTGTGGCTTTGGTAATTTCTTTGGATCAAATTTAATTGCAACCGAATTGTTATCACAATCTACAAGCACATCTTTAATTGCATCCCTTTTTAGTAAGATAATTTTCAGAATAGCTGCTCTTTCCTGTCTTTGAAATAAAAAAGGAACTATGATATCAACTTTCTGCTCGCCATCTCTAACCACAATGAATAGGTTATTATTTTGAATCTTTTTCATAATAATTTTGTATTACCTTTTCATAAAAGTTTATTCAAAAAATCTTAACATAACATGCCTATTAACAAACCACAGACACCACAAAACCCGTACATTTTGAGCATTCTCTCTGTACTTATTAGGTGTAGTTGCTGTTATCCTAAAAATCAATATATTATAAATTTCACGGCCGGCGAAGCATACCTTAAAGACTTGTTATAACTTGCCACTGTTTTGACGAGCTTTTGTAATTGTATTTTACAATTGCTTTATACCATCGCTCCACCTCTTGCTCCCCATAACTTCTTTCTAAATTACGGATTGCAAAATGAGCTTTTGCCATTTTTTGATAATGGCGTATAAACAACCAGTTTACTGATGCCCCACTAACTGCACCAATTATCGGCAAACTTTGAGCTGCTAATTTTCCTGATACAGGAATTGAAAATCGAGTAGATACTGCATTGATCAACTTAACCAGCAACGGCGCACCTTCTTTTGAGAAACCATGCACTGCAATATGATTTGTTGTATCACCTAATGCTTTGGTTAAAAAAGACCTAACAGCATAATAACTTGTATCTGCTGCTTCAGCATTTTTAACTGACCCTCCATTTAAGGCAAAAACAGTTAAACATGCCATTTTACTATCCAGCTCTTCCAAGTCTTCTCCATAACTTTTTGCTATATCGGCAATAGACCTTAGCATTATAGTTGCAGACACCGGTAATTCAACAGCTAAAGCCCCGATACCAAAGGAGCCACCAACAGCACCACTGACACCAACAAAAAAACTATGTATTTTATTTTTTGGCTTACTTGCCTGCTTATTAATAGAAAATAGTGCAGTATCTAATGCTTTTTCTAGTGCTTTTTTAGTAATCCTAGAAACGACATTTGACCAATGACCAGGCAATGCTGACATAGCCTTTTCTATTGGCATTCCTACAATATGGCTAACTGAGGTTGCCAGATTTGATGATTCTAATTGCTGTGCAGCACCTGTTAGCACTATCAAATCAGTTTTCTGCATCACATCCCCTGAATATGACTCATCATCAAATCAATGTATTTAATTACTTCTCCCATTAACACAATAAAATCATCAATTTTATCTTTTAATACATGCAAAAAAGTACGGTGTACAAAATCCTCTTCTACATAAAAGGTTAAACCTTTATATATTGTGTTTGCTCCCATGAAAATCATAACAATTGCAGCTAATTTCAACATAAAGCCACGGACACTCGATTTCATTTTTGTAAAAGCAAAACTTATCAATAGCATCGTAGGTAAAGTACCTGCACCAAAAGCCAGTAATAAAGCTCCACCTTCCAAAACACTTGTTGCAGAGGTAGCCTGTACATACATTGCAAAGGTTAACGGGCAAGGCATTAAGCCATTTAAAAAACCAGCAATCATTGCACCGACTACAGGCCCCTTGGTTCTTGCTTTAGCATAGCCTTTACGCAACAAAGTCATGGGTAATAATTTTACCGATCCCTGCCAAGGAATTAAGCCTAAAATCCCCAATGCTAAAATAATCACTATAAAACCAATCGTCATTTGTAGAATGCTTTGTAACTTACCAAACATCCCACCCGAAACAAGAACCATTCCTAATGAAGCAGCTAATAAACCAATACAAACATAAACAAATACTCGGGTTAGCTGGTAAGCAAAATAAGGCAAATAGGATTTTTTACCATCTACATTCATAAAGTAACCAGAAACTAAAGCACCACACATACCTAAACAATGACCACTACCTAAAACACCAGCCACAAAAGCCAATGTATAGTCAAAACCTGTTGCAGATATCATTGCAGGCATCCCGTGCATTGAATGATCCATCATAGCTCCTTATTTTTTACTTAACCTTAAAGAATTAACAATTACCGACACTGAACTTAATGCCATAGCCGCAGATGCAACCATTGGATTAAGCTTACCCAATGCAGCCACAGGAATTGCAATAGTGTTATAAGCGAAGGCCCAGAATAAGTTTTGCTTAATAATCTTAATCGTATCAGAACTTAACACTATGGTTTCTGTTACTTTAGAAATATCACCTTGCGCTAGGGTTAAATCTGCCGATTCAATAGCAACATCAGTTCCACACCCAATCGCAAACCCCACATCTGCTGCCACTAGTGCTGGTGCATCATTTACACCATCTCCTATCATCCCCACCTTCTTACCTTCTGACTGAAATTGTCTTATAATTTCAAGTTTTTCATCAGGTTTAGCATTTGCAATCACATGTTCTATCCCCACTTTAGCAGCAATATAGCGTGCTGTTTTTTCAGCATCCCCTGTCACCATAATGGTATCAATACCCATGTCGTTTAACTGGGAAATTGCCTCACTAGCCTCACCTCTTGGCCTGTCCGAAATACCAAAGACAGCCGCTTCTTTACCATTAACCGCCATGTAAATGGGTGTTTTACCTTGTCCAGCAAAAGAACTTGCCTCCTCCCTTAAACCATCAATTTTTATTGCTTGCTCATCCATCCAAAATTTATTGCCAATAAATATCTTTTTACCGGATACGTCTGCTTCAATGCCCCGTCCAGTTTCACTATAAAAATGACTACATTCTAATTGATCTACCGCCTGCTCATTAGCATAAGCAACAACAGCCTTGGCTAAAAAATGCTCTGAATTATTCTCTGCTGAAGCTGCTAACGCGATAATTTTATCTCTGCCTAAACGGGATTTTTTAAAAAAATCAGTCACAACAGGCTTACCTTCCGTTATCGTCCCAGTCTTATCAAATATCACAACATTTAATTTTGTTGCAACCTCCAAACTCTCGCCATTGCGAATATAAACACCCTTCTTAGCCGCCTGCCCCGACCCAACCATAATTGCAGCTGGTGTGGCCAAGCCTAAAGCACAAGGACAGGCAATTAACAAGACAGTAATAGCACTTCCAAACGCAATGGAAAAAGGCGCACCTATTAACAACCAACTAGCAAAGGTCAATCCCGAAATCCCCATGACAGCAGGAACAAAAACCGCTGAAATTCTGTCTACTTGTTTTTGAATAGGTAATTTTGTTGCCTGAGCCTGGTCAACCATATGTACAATACCTGCCAGAACTGTATCCATACCTATTGCCGTCGCCTTAATATGTAAAACACCATTACCATTAACACAACCACCAATAACTTTATGCCCTACCTCTTTAACAACAGGCATACTCTCACCTGTCACCATCGCCTCATCAACGGTTGAAATGCCAAAAACAACATCTGCATCTGTGGGGATTTTTTCACCTGGCCTAACCAGTAAAATATCTTCCAAAGCAATTTTATCAACATCAATTAAGAACTCTTGCCCCTCTTTTAATAAAGTAGCTGTTTGAGGCTGCAAATCTACTAATTTACGAATAGCTTCACCCGCCTTACCTCTCGCACTTTCTTCCAGATAACGACCCAACAACACAAAGGTAATAATCGCCGCTGCAGCTTCAAAATACACATGCCCTTTGCGCCTAAATAATACAGGCAAGCTATAGCCATAAGCGGAACCAACACCTAATGCAATCAGGGTATCCATATTAGCTACTTTTTGTTTAGCCTGGCGCCATGCTTTAATGAAAAACTGCTTTCCCGTACCAAAAACCACAGGTGTTGTTAAAACAAATTGCAACCAATGCACCCACCTTGATTGACTCATTGACATTGCCACTGCAAGCACTGGGGTACTCAAAATAGCAGACCAAATAAAACGTCGCTTAGCTAAGCTTATTCGCTGCCGCTCTTTTAACACTAGGTTTTTTCTTTGTGACAAAGTATCCATAGACAATGCTTCATACCCTAACATGGCTATTTTGTCACTCACTTGCTGCTTATCTAATAAACCATGAACCGTTACCGTTTCGGTAGCAAAATTAACACTTGCAGTCTTAATATCATTATCCCTGTTAAGCACCATTTCAATTAACAGGGCACACGAAGCGCAGGTCATTCCGGCTACTGCCAAATCAACTTCTTGAGTGCCTTTATCAAATTTCTTTTTCTTCTGCTTAAAAACAGCTCGTTCTTTTTGAACAATATTACCCAACACAGCATCTAATAAAATTAGTAGATTTTTTTTAGGAAGCCGTGCAGAATCAAACTCAATAATGACCGAGCCTAAAGAGAATACAGTACGCGTGCGTTTTACCTCTGGTCGCTTTTTAAGTAAAATTTCAAGAATATAGCAACGTTCAACATCTTTTTTCAATAGAGGAGAGACAATTCGAATACGTCGTTTTAATTGGTGAACAAGAGTAAAGTGTTTATAGCTAATGATTTCTGAATCCATAACAATATAATATATTGACTAAATTAAGAGCAAGCAGCTCAATTATTTAAGCTGGAAGTTTTTTATACAGGAAATAAAAAAGGGTGATTAGAAAAAACCACCCTTCATTAACAGGCCTACTTAGCCGGTCTACGTGAACGAATTAACAAGTAAAAAAGATAAAACACAGCCGCCCACTGCGATTTAAAAGCCCATGGTTTCAACAACCATTCTTGAGTAATACGGGTCCAGTGCAACCTAATTAAATACAACACCAAGATATCATTCAGAAAATCTATCACTACCTTCTCAGGATCTTTAATAAAAGATTTTGGCTTTTTAAGCCCAATTTTTGCAATTACTTTTGCCGCTTGAGCTGTTTCTTTAGCATCACCATATTTTTCGACAATCCAGCGAGATGCTTGCCAGTTTTTTACTTTATCTTTAACATTCCATTTACTCTGCTTTTCTACACGCACTTCGGTAGCAACTGGAACATCTAATAAACCGCTTTCACCCAGCTCGGATAAAAGCTGAAAGAATTGCAAAGCTAGCTGGTTAAAATCACAAACAACATCCTGGTACCTGATCGAAAGTTTTTTTTGTTTTTTAAACAAATTAACTCGATACACCCCGTCAATCATTTTAATTTTACCGACCAACTGCTCTGCTACAGCCTCATCACATAATTGCTCAGGAATTACAAAACGAATATGTCCATCCGATTTATACCTAACAATAACTTTTTTCTGGATATTCATATAAACCATTGAAAAAGATTAAAAGCAAAACGGGCAATAAACCGTACACTTTATACGCTTTATTGCCCGCCCAATTAAATCATATAGATAAATAATATTTTAAATGATTAGCCTTCTTCTTTTGTTTCAGCAACAATATCTTCCAGGTTTTCTTTCTGCTGTAATACAAAGTCTTTACCAGCATCAGTTGCCTTACCAACACTTGAAACAATTTCTTTTCTATACTTATACACTACATAACCTGCGGCAATGCCTAAGCCGAAAACTAATATAGGATGTTTTGCTAATTTACTCATAAGTTTACCCCCAGACTTTACTGATGCAGAAGCCATCGAACCTTTAATAATTTGTTTTCCCATTGAATGAGTAGCATGTTTCGAATGAGAGTGACCACCGTGTATATGTTTCATTATTATTTATCTCTATTTTTTATTTACGAATCTTTTTCTGTCGGTTCTGCTAAAACCTGGTCATCATGTAGCATTTGAAAAATACCTTTACATCCTTCACAACAGAATTCCTTATCACCTTCTTTAGTTTTAAGCTTAAAGCCCTTAACCTCTACGACCAACCCACAGAGGTCACAAATTTCTTTTTTATCGCTCATATTTTTAGTTACTACCCTTTGAAACGAAGCAAGCCCTTGATACTATCAAATAAACTCCAGCTGCTCAATATGTAGGTGCTCAATTTTAATGACAGCTAAATCCAGCAGAAGCCGCTCCTGATTCATCATTTCCACCATGAGTTGCTCGGCTACTTGCTTTCATCAACGCGATACGCAAAGCACCTGTCAAACTGGCACCCAAACCTAAACGCGTTGCCAATGCAGGAACCAGTATCATCGAAGCAACAGCAAGCCCCGCACCTAAAACCAGATACCCACCTTGCTTTGTTGTACTTGCACTAACTTCAGAAGAAGAGACCGCTATTTCTTTTGTCATTATTTTTCTCGCACCAAGATTAAGTTAATTTTAAAACTTAAAACACGCATAAATAGTGCCATATTTTAAGTCATTAATTTCATTATGGTTTATTATTCACACTGAAAAAAAATAAAAAAACTATGTTATATGCCACACCTCACGTAGGCATATCCCCTACTTTTGTACTTTTACTTAAAAACTAAAATTACCCTATAATCTTATTTCCACTTTAAAACAGTTTTACAATAAAAATATGGCCATTCTACTTTTTTCTCTACGTGACGTACCTGATGATGAAAACTTTGAAATCAAAGAATTGTTAGATACACATGAAATAAATTACTATGAAACATCTGCAGGAAACTGGGGAGTATCAATGCCAGCATTGTGGCTAAGGGATAAGGATCAACTTGAAAAAGCTCAAAAACTACTCTCTGAATACCATACCCAGAGAGCACTATCACAAAAAAAATATATCAGGAACTTAAAAGTAAAAAACAAAACAAACGGTTACTTGATGCATTTATCGAAAACCCCTTTAAATTTATTATCTACATTGCCACTATTGCCTTTATCATCTATCTTTACCCAAAAATGCTTTTGGAATTTGGCTTATAAATAAAGATAGATAACGAAACCGACCCAGCTGACAAATAACAAAACCCAAGCCGCAACAGATTGTTTATAAATAATATTTGACTCGCTTTCTAGTGGAGCATCCTCGTGCAAGCTTGTGGCAGGCTTTGAAGCCTTTTGCAGTTTTCGGTTCAACTCCCTTGACTTTTCTTTTTGCTGTTTTTTATAAAGTGTTATTGCTTTCTCAACTCCCAAAGCAATTAACTTAGTCTGCTCCTTTGTTTGGCCTGGACGTTGTGTTGCCTTAGCCACCTTTAGAGCATCAACTTGAGTTTGTGGTGAGGTTTTTTGATATTTTTTATTTTTTGTCATTATTGTTAAATCCTATAAGGCTCTAATTGAATAGACAGTATTTTTTCACCCAGCATAACAATTTTACCTTGATACCTTTCTGCACCCGTTGAACTAAACTCAAACTGAAAAGATCGCCATACCTTTGTAACACCAAAATCATCTCTTTTTAACCATTGGGCATTTAAAGCAACATAATCATCAAGCAACAAAACATCCATTTTTTGACAATAAAGAACAGCTGCCCTAAAAGCAGCCTCTCTTGCTTTCATAGAATTAGACCAATAAAAAGCAATCAATAACAATAAAATAATAAGAAACAAATCCACCACAATATACCCCACCTTATTTTGTTATTAACACCTTTCCACTCAACTTTTTCTACTTGATATAAACAACGGAGTTTTAAAGATACAAACCGCACCCAGGCTTGCTCAATTTTATCTAGAAATACCTTTAATTAGCATTTAAAATCCTTATGACCGCCTGAGCATGCTCTGCCGCCTCTATTCCTAAATCAGTCAAATACCCGCCGTCATCTTGAGAAATTAACCCCTTATCAAACAACCTCTTTGCCGCTAAAACGGCATCAGGGTTTGCAGAGCCATGTACCTTAATACCTTCCTGTATTGAAGCCAAATTAAAGTATGTAAGAATCTTAATTTCTTCTATTAAATTTACTGTCAAAGCCATCAATTCTATCCTCATTTTTATAAGATTATTAAGTATACCAATTATACTGGGAAAAATTTTACATCATTCGCCGCATCCTCTAAACTAATCTACAATAAATTTCAGGACATACCCGTGCAAACTCTATTTTCTCTTATAATTATACTTGCTTTGTTACTTTTATTTGCAGCAGCAAAAGTGTTATTAAGAACCAACCCAGTTTTAGGTATTGGCGTTATTGTTGGCTGTGGTGTATTTCTTATTCTTTGTTGGTATATCTATCCAAAAATCAACAAGCCATAAAAAAATATAATCACTCAGCAAATATTCATAAATCAATGTTAAGCTGAAAACCATATTCTTAAATATACCGAGGTTCCTTTATGGAAGCATTAGACCAAATATCCACCACACTAGCTTTAACCATGGGCTTAGCATGGGCAAGTGGTATTAATTTGTATGCCACTCTATTTACTCTTGGTTATTTAGCTAACACCGGCAATATAGACCTTCCACCTGACTTACTTATCATTAGCAATCCATTGGTAATGGGTGCAGCTGGATTAATGTATTGTGTTGAGTTTTTTGCCGACAAAATACCAGGCATTGATACTGGGTGGGACACCATTCATACCTTTATTCGCATACCTGCAGGAGCAATGTTGGCAGCTGGTGCAGTAGGTGATTTAAACCCTGCAATTGAAGTAGCCGCCACCATTATGGGAGGAGGTTTGGCCGCAGCCACCCACGCAACAAAAGCGGGTTCCAGAGTTCTCATTAACACCTCCCCAGAACCCTTTTCTAATTGGACAGCTTCCGTAGGAGAAGATATCGCTGTTATTAGTGGTGTATGGGCTTGCTTAAACCATCCCTTTTTATTTTTAGTCGCATTAGTATTTTCAATCCTGTTTATGATCTGGTTATTACCTAAAATATGGAAAGGTATAAAAAAAGTTTTCCGCTTTATAATCAATCTGTTTCGAAAAAAAGAAGACACAACACCTGCTTAATTAATATTTTTACTTGACTCAAAGCTAATAACTTAGTTTAATAGACGGCTCGATTTGGTGTCTTGCCCAGGTAGCTCAGTCGGTAGAGCAGAGGACTGAAAATCCTCGTGTCGACGGTTCGATTCCGCCCCTGGGCACCATCATCGATTTAAACTTTTCATAAGTTTAATGTAGCAGAAAACACAGTGCCCAGGTAGCTCAGTCGGTAGAGCAGAGGACTGAAAATCCTCGTGTCGACGGTTCGATTCCGCCCCTGGGCACCATTTCTTATAGCCCCCCACCCATAGAAACAGTAGCCTAGAATTTAATAAAAACCATCCATACGATTTGTACCCGGTATCTACTCTATTCAACATAGACCCCAGAATCGTAAGACCTTGATTTTGTTAATCTCTGATTGATGACCGAGAGCGACCTAACTTGCTACTTACTCACATCTGTGTGGACTTCCTTCAGAGGAGGGTTTAAGAGCAATAACACTTAAAAAAGTATGAATAAGAACCAAGGAGATTTTACGCCCTGCCTATTCCTAACTCCTTTTATTTTTATCTAATTGTTTCTGCAAAATCCCCTACTCCTCATACATCATTAGATCCAGACACATTAGGGTTCACTGTAATTTTCTACAAGCAGATAAAGTCGCTTTAACTCTTCTTCAAGCGTATTATCTGGCATGGTTGATTCAGCTCGAGCATACCAATAATTTGCATTGGATAAATCACCTTCTTCTCTATGCAAATAAGCATGTATCAAGCATGATGTTTTATCTGAGTGGGATTGAATTAGCTGATGTGCTTTATCCCACTCCCCCACTTTGACAAAGTTTAAAACTTTAAGGTAATCACCTATCATTTATTGCCCCATTAATGATTATTCGATTCATTGGTCATACCTGTTTTATTAAAACCTTCTAACACTTCAAAATAGCTATTATAAGTACTGGCTTTTCTACCTTTTATGATAAAAATCGTTTCTATATTGGTTTTTACTTGAATTTGCCATGATCCCCCCAACACTCTACAGTCATCCGCTACGACTCTGTTTATTCTCTGAAACTCTAAAGCTTTATCTTTTCTTGAGTCATGAAGCCAGATACATTGTGTTGTATTTTCTTTAGCATTAACGCTTAACAAAACCATTCTCACATTAGATGCAACTAACCACAGCTGTTTGACTTCTACTGCCGAGGTAATTGCTTCGATTTGTATATCGGTATAAATAAATTTTACTGTTTCGCCTTTTTCCATCATGGCTAGAATGGCTCTTGCTAAAAAAGGTTTTACATTTTTTTCCGGTGAGCCAGGCATTAGCTGATTTTTTAAAACTTCGGTATCCTTGTTATCAACATTTAAGGGTATTTTTACCGCTAAACGCTGCTCTGCTTTTTTACGCCAATTCAAGAGCTTTTTATCACTTTCTTCCGTTCTGTTTTTATTCACTCTATTTTCGATAAAGTCCCTGAGTTTTTTAAGCAACTCTTGTTTATCCTGCTCAGTCAAAAAGTTACTTGAGAAGTTTTCAGGGTTTGCGCTTTTGTGCTGAGCTAAACAGTGATAAATCAAAATTCGGTCATATTCACTGCGTATGGATAGGCCACTAATAATTTTCATTACTTTTGATATAACCGTTGGTTCAACAGGGGTAAAGCAGTATATAAGTTCCGTTAATTCCACGGCATAAATCCAGTCTTTACTACGATAACGTAAAGAGCTGTCTCCAAAAATGGTTGAGGCTTGTTCGCCAATAATTTCTATAACATCATGAAGTAAATTTAAAGCATACTTTTCCGAACCCGTTTTAAGCGCTTGTTTACCGGCTTCAATTGCCACGGTTTGTGCAACACCTATTAAAGGGTTTGATGCCATACCTATCCGTAAGATAGGACTGGCGAAAGTTAGGAATGGCTCTGCCTTTTTGTAATAGCCAATCGTGGTTGCTGACTTCTGAATATACAAATAGGTTTTTCTAAGGTTGTATTCTTTAATATTAATAGGAAAGCTATCAATTAACACAAGAAGCTGTAATGAAACTCTATTTAAAGAGCGCAACAGGTTTTCAATACTGGTTTCTAGTAGTGGACTTTGTGATTCTGGATGGTGTATACGTGCAACGGACTCAATCAAATCAACAATATCTTCCTGCAGTAGCTGATGTTTGAAAATAGTTTTTTCGATATATTTCTTATTGATGATTTTATCAAAAATTATTTCAGCTTTGTCATGTAAAAGTTGAGTCACTTTATCATCAAAATAGCTCTTGTCATCACTCTCTGCAGTTGTTGTTTTTTCATTAGGAAATTCAGCATATTGCTTATATTGCATTAATTTTTGCTTAACTTCCTTTTCTTGCTGCGCTAATAAATTAAGTTTAGATTCAAGGTCTTTTTGCAACTGCTGTAATCTTTCTTCATCCTCCTGTATTTTTCTTTCTTTATATTTTAATAATATTTGTTCACTCCCTTCCTGACGAAAGAAAATGACAATAATGCTACTCAAAAAAGTAATAAGACAACTAACATAAATACCCCATTCCCAATGATATGGTGTTAACATTTCAGTCAGCATAAATGTTGCCCCAAGAATACCCAATAAACTTAGAAATAATAAACTAACTGCTATTTTTCGGATAAATGTCATCGCTTAACTGTCCCTGATAGTTTGCATACTCACTACTCTTTCTATATTGATTGCAGACTGAAGTCCGCTCTACATTTATAAAATCATGGTTAGTTTAAATGGCTAAAACACCCTTTACTCTTACAAAAAACACGTAATCCCGGCAATTCCCTGCGCACCTGCTTGTCGTGCCTGATTTAGATGCTTTTTCTGCATTCCACCTAAAGCAAAAACAGGGGTATTCACCTGATTGACTAATAACTTAAATGCATCCCAACCTAAAGGTTCTGTTTCAGGGTGTGTTGAAGTGGCTAAAACAGGAGCAATCACAATAAAATCTACACCTATTTTCTCAGCCTGTACTATTTCTTGTTGATTATGGCAAGAGGCTGCAACCCAGGAATAAGCTGTTGGTTTTTGTTTTAATGCTAATAAATCTTTTGAGGTTAAATGAATACCATCAACTTTCAATTTATCGCTATTTTGTACTGCTGAATTAAGCAATAACTGAGCGCCATTCTGCTTACATAAAGGCAAAGCTACATTAATAAAACTTTCTATTTGTTCAGTGCTTAAAGATTTAACCCGCGCCTGAATTAACTTAATACCACTCTTTAGTATTTGATTTAAGTTATTCAGTAAGATATCTTCAGTTGCCGTATTTAAGATTGCATATTCTGAAGGTAATTTTATTGCCGTAATAATTGGGATATTGGCAGCTGGAAAAGAATATTTAGCTAAATCTTGCTGACTTACCCAAGTAAATTCCTGTCCTTCACAGCCTTTAGCCATACCTGAAAACTCTGTAACCGTCCAAACATCAAGCAATACATTGAGATCAGTATATTGGTGCTTAATTTGAATTAAAGGTCTCACCAGTCCCACTGAAATATCCAGCTCTTCTTTTAATTCTCGCCTTAAAGCTTGTTCTACGGTCTCACCAGCTTCAACCTTTCCTCCTGGAAACTCCCATAGGCCACCTTGATGCGCTTTATTATGCCGTAAGGAGATTAAAACCTTCCCTGCTTTATCTTTTATAACCCCAACAGCCACATGCAGGTATTTTTCACCTTTCAACATCACGTTCGATACTCTGCATTTATCTTCACATAATCATAGGAAAGATCACAAGTTAAAACCTCTTGGCTAGCAGTTCCTCGCGCCAAAACCACCCGAATAAGAATTTCTTCTTTATTCATCACACTTTGCCCTTGTGCTTCTGTGTAACTTTCTGCTCTGCCGCCATTTTTAACAATACAAACTTCATCCAGGTATATCTCAACTTTATCTAAATCCATTTGTTCAATACCCGAGCGCCCAACAGCGGCTAAAATACGCCCCCAATTGGGGTCACTAGCAAAAAAGGCTGTTTTAACCAGAGGAGAATGGGCTATCGTTTTACCGACTATTACTGCTTCCGCATTATCTCTTGCCTGCTCCACACTAATCCGCATTAACTTAGTCGCACCTTCACCATCTCTAACAATAAGTTCTGCCAAGCGCTTGCAAATATTTATTACCGCACTTGAAAATAATTGATAAGCGTCACTGTCTGCTGTAATTTCAGTAGCTGATGAGCAGCCACTGGCCATTAAAATACAAGCATCATTTGTGGAAGTATCGCCATCTACAGTAATACGATTAAACGATTGTTCTGCAGCTTGTGACAAACATTTCTGCAATAGACTTTGACTGATTTTTGCATCGGTTGCCACAAACCCTAGCATAGTCGCCATATTGGGCTGAATCATGCCTGCGCCTTTAGAGATCCCTGTTAGTGTTACTGGCTGACCATTTAGCTCAAGCACTACAGATGCACCTTTAGCAAAGGTATCTGTTGTCATAATGGCATGAGCTGCATTATTCCAATTATCCTGTTTTAGATTCGATACAGCCTCAGGTAAAGCAATTGAAATTTTATCAACAGCTAAGTTTTCACCAATAACACCGGTTGAAAAAGGTAAAACTTTATTAGCTTCACCTGCAACTGCGGATGCAACAAACGAGCAACTTGCATGTGCATCATGCATTCCTTGTTGGCCTGTTCCTGCATTGGCATTACCCGAATTAATTAATAGCCAGCGCGGGCTATTTTGCAGATGGTCTTTAGCAACGTGTACCGGTGCTGCACAAAAGGCATTTTGGGTAAAAACGCCTGCGCAAGTAGACCCTTCGGCCATCTCGATCAGCAGAATATCATCTCGCTCAGTTTGTTTAATCCCGGCATTACTGGTGCCTAATTTAATCCCTGAAACTGCTTTCATTTCAGGAAAGTCTACATTTCCTACTGCCATCTTTAAATGTCTCCATTTCCCTCAATAGCTTAGGAACGTGCACGAAATAACTTGAGCAACTTATTCCGTGCGCGTTCCTAAGAGGGTATAAAAGTTTAATATTTTTTAGCACAGTTTGTTTTTTGTAAGGGTAAAGATAAGCTTTATCTTTATGCCTTAAAAAAAACATAGACTTTAGATATTAAATCAATATCATTTTCTATTTGTGCACATTGCTTTTTAATCCACTCAACTTGTTCACTATCATTAAATATGCCATGAGGTAAAACCACTTCAACCTCTACCAAACCATCAAGATAATGAATTCTAAAATCATCGACTGTGTGGATTTTTTCCGCTAAATACTGATCTAAATAATGTTGTACTTGTTCTCGCGTTATAGGCTTTTGATAGCCTTCCTTAAATTCATCATCTTCTGGGTCAATATGAACCAATACATCAGTAACATCATCAAATTCAGCTTTTAATCTATCTCTAACAGCATCACCAATCATATGCCCTTCAGAAACACTAATTCTCGCATTAACAACAATATGCGTATCCACACAAGCATCTTCTCCCATTCGTCGGGTACGGATTAAATGGATACTTTGAACACCTGGTGTTTGCTTAATCACTCTGCGAATTTCTCTAACCATCTCTTCAGGCAGTGCAGAATCGACTAATTCATTAATACTTTCCCAAACCAGCCCTAAACCCATTTTAGCAATCATTATTGCAACGATAACCGCAGCAACAGCATCTGCCATAGAGAACCCTAACAACACGCCACCAATACCTATCACTACTACAACAGATGAAAAAGCATCACTTCTATGGTGCCAGGCATTAGCTAATAATAACTTAGAGCGAGTCTTCTCACCGGCTCGTTTAGTGTAATGAAATAACCATTCATTAGCTAAAATTGAAACAAATGCAATCCCTAAAGTTTCTTTAGACGGAGTCATTAGAGTTACGGGGTGCAGTATATGCTCAATCGCATCCCAACCTATTCCTGTTGCAACAGCTATCAGGCCTATCCCTAATAAAACTGTTGCCATAGTTTCAAAACGACGATGACCATAAGGATGGTCTTGATCAGCTTCCCTACTACCTAGTTTAATGGCAATAAGAACAAAAAGATCACTTATTAAATCAGATAGAGAGTGAATACCATCTGCAATTAATGATGCAGACTGGCCTACAATACCAACACCAATTTTTATAATGGTTAAAAATATATTAATTAAAGCACCCACATAAGTAACGCGTGCTTTTATTTTTAACAATTGATCAGACTCATAAGCTTTAGCCACCTTAACCGACCTCTAATATAATGGTATATTCCATTTCATCTGTTAAGGTATCAAGTACTTTATGACCATTTATTCTGCACCAGGCAGGAATATCTTGCATCACACCTGGATCCGTACACACAACTTCCAGCACATCACCTATTTGCATTGTTTTTACTTTATCCTGCGTTCTAATAACAGGTAGAGGGCACAATAAGCGCTTGGCATTTAATGTTTCTTTACTCATTTACACAAACCATTGTTTTGGAATTTCATCACTTTTAAAAGGTGTAACCTGCACTGTTCTTTCCGAACCATCTTTTTCTCTAATGGTAATATCTACTTTTTCGGCATCACGCCCTTGGCCGTATCGTGCGGTTAGTTTTGCCGCTACTAATAAGTCTTCTTCTGTTGGTGCACCATCAACCATGGCTAAAGGCCCACGATGACTTGAACAGTTCATATTAATAAAATCTTTTTTATACCCTTGCATAAAACGTGCTTCGCCATCCTCTCTGGCAACAATCACTTTAAAGTTATCTTTAGGCCTAATATGACGCCCTACTTTTAACAACATAATGTCATCGAGGTCATATTCTTTTCGCCCTCTCGCAGACCATAAATCAACCAGTTTATCTGAATAGCTTTTATCTGTTAAAAAACAACAGCCTCCTGCAGGCTGGGCAAAATCTTCAAAACCAAATTCATCTGCTAAGGCCATTTGAGGTTTTCTCCCCCTGCCACTAAAGTTATGTAATCTTTCTCGATCAACCCAGCCTTCACGCTCAGGTAAAGTCATGGGTAAATTTTGTGCACACAAAGGACGAAGTAATAGCTCATCAGCACCCGATTCTTCGGCAATCACAGGCATCGTATCTTTTCTTTGTGACATAGGTCGTTGACCAATCACTTCACCGGTAATAATAAAATCAAAGTCATTTTCTTTAATCCATTCTTTGGCTTTATGTACCATAAATATTTTACAATCTAAACAAGGGTTCATATTTGCCCCATACCCATGCTTAGGGTTAATCAAGACATCTTTATATTCCTCAATAATATCAACGATATGTAATTTAATACCCAGCTGCTCAGCTGACCATAATGCATTATTTCTTTTCGGCTTATCTTTATCTTTTTTCCTAATGGCATGGGTGTGTCCCTCTACACAAAACCCTGTATAAAAGTTAATCCCTTCAACATGCACCCCTTGATCCATAATGGTTCTAGCAGCCAATAATGAATCCAATCCACCTGAAATTAATGCAACCGCTTTTCTTTGCTTACTCATAACACCTAAATATTCTTTAAAAATTGAATTGATTATACCTTGGGTTACGGTTTTTTAGCGCATACAAAAAGATGATTTTTTAGGCATCTTTCATTTTAACCCTAAAGTAGCTTACACTTTTTAGTGTGAAAAAATAAACACATCATTGTAGGATGTGCTGAGGAACGAAGCGCATCAGCTAAACTTCATTTGATGCGCCTCCTCACGTCGACACATCCTACAGAAACATCAATACAAAAGTGTAAATTGGAAACTGAAAGATGCCATTTTTTTATGATCTATTACAAGATAGCCATAAAAGTTGTTTGTCTATTATTTTAAGCTAAACTTAAAAACCATATACTTAACAAGCAATACAAAAAAATATTTAAGGGGATCCTAATGGAAAGAGAAGAAGCAATGGCCTTCATGATAAAGTTACTTAAAATTCTATTACATAAGGATGGCTCAGATCTATTTATAACAGCAGGCTACCCACCTGCAATGAAAATAAAAGGTATTATGACGCCTATTTCTCAACAAAAATTATCAGCGAATGACTCTCAAGCACTTACCCAGTGCATCATGAATGATAAGCAGTTAAAAGAATTTGAAGAAACTCAAGAGTGTAACTTTGCTATCTCTCCTGCGGGTCTTTGTCGATTTCGAGTTAATGCCTATGTTCAGCAAGGCTATCAAGGGCTAGTTCTACGTGTTATTGCTTCAGAAATACCCACCTTCGATAAATTAGGTCTTCCCTCCGTTTTAAAAGACATTATCTCCCATAAAAATGGCTTGGTCATTATGGTAGGGGCTACCGGCTCAGGTAAATCAACCTCAATGGCTGCTATGATTGATCATCGTAATGAAACCAGTTTTGGGCATATTATTACTATTGAAGACCCTATTGAGTATGTTCACCCCCATAAAAACTGTGTTGTTATGCAGCGAGAAGTCGGTGTTGATACTCAAGACTGGGAAATAGCCCTGCATAATACCTTGCGACAAGCACCCGATGTGATTGTGTTAGGTGAAATACGCAACTCTGAAATAATGGAGTTTGGTCTTGAATTTGCTCAGACAGGCCATTTAGCATTAGCCACTTTACATGCCAATAATGCTAACCAAGCCGTTGACCGTATTCTTGGTTTTTTTCCTATCGAAAGCCAAGCAAAATTGATGCAGGATATTGCCTTAAATTTACGCGCCATTATTTCTCAGCGTTTAGTAAAAACTGTTGATGGTGGACGATGCGCAGCTATTGAAATTATGCTTAACACCCCCCTTATTTCGGATTTAATTGCTAAAGGTGATATTAGTGGGATGAAGCCTATTATGGCTAAATCACGCGAACTGGGTATGCAAACCTTTGACCAAGCACTATTAGATTTATATCAATCTGGCAAAATCAGTTATGACGAAGCTTTAAAGAATGCTGATTCAAGAAACGAGCTTCGCCTACAAATTAAATTAGCCAGTGGCGATGGTCAAGATATAGGTGGTTTATCTCTTACTGAAACTGAAGAGTAAGGCGACACAAGATCAATTTACCCCCCTCCAAAATCAATATAGCAAACCAATAAATTATGGACTTATCACCTTATTTAAAATTAATGCTTGATAAAAGTGCTGACAGCCTTATTCTAACAGTCGATACTCCTCCCTCTTTACGATTATCAGACCAGGTAAAAGAAGTTGGGAAAACCCCGATAAGTGCTGAGTTCATAAATCAGTTTATTGGTGAGCTATTTGATGAATCTCAAAAACAGATTATTAATAGTTTTAAAAATACATCTACAAGTTATCACCTTTGAGGTACAGACTTTATCGTTAATGCTGAAAAAAACATTAGCGGCTTGGAAATACAAATTACAGCAAATAAAAAAACGTCAAGTACCAGAAAAGCTACTGAAAAAATTGAAGTACTTGGTGCTAAGCCTGAATCTTCGCTTGATGTTTTACCTTATTTACAGGAAATGGTTAAACAAGAAGGTTCAGATATATTTTTAACTGTTGATTCCCCCGTTAAAATAAAAATATCAGGTCGCGCCATTCCTATGGACAAATACCTGCTTACGCCTGAACTCACAAAATCAGCCGCTCTTGGTATTATGACAGAAGAACAACAAACGGAGTTTCTTAAAACTAAAGATCTCGATTTTGCGATTGCCTTACCTGATAATAGTGCAAGGTTTCGTGTTAATGCTTTTTATCAACGTCAATCTATAGGTTTGGTCTTTCGTTTAATTCCCTCCATTATTCCCAAACCTGAAGAGTTAGGACTGCCTGATGTTTTGCTTGATCTGATTTTGGCCAAACGTGGTCTATTATTAATGGTTGGCGGTACCGGATCAGGTAAATCAACTTCATTGGCCTCGATGATTAATCACCGAAATGCAAATTCAGCTGGTCATATATTAACTATTGAAGACCCTATAGAGTTTTCCCACCCCAACTTAAAATCAATTGTAAACCAGCGTGAAGTAGGAACAGACACTGTCTCTTATGCTCGCGCTCTTAAAGCCTGTTTACGCGAAGCTCCCGATGTTATTTTAATTGGCGAAATTCGGGACAAAGAAACCATGAAAGCAGCTTTAGAACTGGCCAATACAGGGCATTTATGTATTTCAACGATGCATGCCAACAATGCCAATCAAGCGATGGAACGGGTTATTAATATGTTTCCTCAAGTGGAACACAAGCAATTATTTATGGATTTAGCAATCAATATGAATGCCGTTATTTCTCAACGCTTAATTCCCACTCCTGATGGTAAAAGATGTGCCGCTATTGAAGTTATGATAAACACCCCTCATATCTCTAGCCTGATTTTAAAAGGTGATCTAAATGAGATTAAAGAAGCTATGTCAACCAGCGGAGGTAAAGGCATGAAAATATTTGATGATGCCTTATTTGAACTTTATAAATCTAAACGAATCACGTTGGAAGAGGCTCTCAGGAATGCTGATTCACGTAATGACTTGGAAGCCAAGATTAATTTTGGGTGATTAAAATCACCAATAGGTATTGGACATTCTTGCTAGATACAAACCACAAGTGTTAATTTCCTCTCTTGTTTATGACGGACTGAAGTCCACTCTACAATATTTTGTTTTATTTAGCTATAACCCTGCTTGGCATTTAAAACAAAAATACAGTTGCTCCACCCTAAACCGTGCCCACTATAATTGACATTCTTTACCAGTATTTATACAGTACTCTACAAGGTTATCCTTTGGCTTAACCTGTCTATACTCTTCAAATCACATAAAAATACCATGCAAACAATAACTTTAAAACAAAAGCTATCTTTAATTTTACTTAGCATCCTTTCAATTACTTCTGCCCCTACTATAGCCAAATCAGATATGCAAATTATGGGGGATGTTCAGAGAGCCAGAGAGTTGAATCGCAGGGGTGTTAATCATGCACAGCACTTGCAACCCATTGATGAGAGTCAAAAGTTTCGTGGCGTTTATTATGGCTACCTGCCTTGTAAACATTGTGCAGGAATTAAAATGACCCTATCCTTAAAGAATAAAAAGAATTATTTACTAGTCACTCAATATGCCCAAGCCTCGAACAGAGAGTATTTTGAAAAAGGTAAATATAATTGGGATGATAAAAATAAAATTGTTACCTTGGTTTCAAGAAAGGATGCAAGCACCCGAAAATTGTATATTAAAGATGACACAGCACTTATAGTTCTTAGTCCTAAAGGAACTCCTATGAAGGGAGGGCAGGATCAATATACTTTACTAAGGGGTGATAAGAATAAATCGCGCACAGTGCATATTCACTAATAATGCTTCATTAGCATCATTAATTCTAAGGTATACAAAAACTCGATGCGCTTCCTATCGTCAGCGCATCCTACAAAATTTACTTATTTTATTCGTTAAGAATTAAACTGCTAGTCTTAAAATTGAGACTTTAATCTTTATTAATGGACAATTAAAAACTAAGAGCTAACATTAAACCTACTTTTAGCATCACTTCTAAATATTAATTTAAGTATTTTAACTAAGCTTGACACTTTTTGTTTCTCTAGAAATTGCATAAAAAAAGACCCATTACCGAAAGGTAATGGGTCTTTTTTAACAGAAACAGTTTTATAAAACTGTTCTGAAAAACGATTAACGTTTTGAGTACTGAGGGCGTTTTCTGGCTTTATGTAAGCCGACTTTTTTACGCTCTACAACACGCGCATCACGTGTCACATAACCTGCAGCTCTTAAAGCTGGACGTAATTCTTCGTCAAAATCCATTAGTGCTCTTGTCACACCGTGACGTATTGCACCTGCCTGACCAGAAGGGCCACCACCTTTAACGATAACGTTAACATCGAAATCTGCTGTTTTCTCTAGAAGTTCTAAAGGTTGTCTTGCAACCATTTGGTCAGTTCTACGACCAAAGTACTCTTCTATTGATTGGCTATTAATAGTAAATTTTCCGGTACCAGTTACTGCGTAAACGCGTGCTACTGCACTTTTACGACGTCCTGTTCCATAATATTGAGCTGCCATAATCTTTCCTATAATTCCAATACTTTAGGCTGTTGCGCTTGATGATCGTGAGAAGGTCCTGCATAAACTTTCAATTTTTTGAACATTGCACGGCCTAGTGGGTTTTTAGGTAACATACCTTCAACCGCACTATTAATAATACGGTCAGGAAAAGTGCCTCTTAGTTTTCCTAAGCTAACCGACTTTAAACTACCTACATACCCAGTATGGTGGTGGTATATTTTGTCGTTTTCTTTGTTTCCTGTTACACCAATTTTTTCTGCATTAACAACGATAATATAATCGCCTGTATCAACATGAGGTGTATATTCTGGTTTGTGTTTACCGCGAAGACGTCGTGCAATTTCAGTAGCAAGGCGACCCAATGTCTGGCCTTCTGCATCAATTACGTACCAATCGCGCTTAACTTCTGCTGGCTTTGCACTAAATGTTTTCATCGTTTACTTTAGTAATTTGTTAAGACATGTATAAAGAGCGAGAATTATACTTTGTCTATCCTTTGTTTTCAAGCTTATTTATAACTTAATATTTAAAGCATGTAGTTTTCTGTACAAATGAGTTCTTTCCATTCCAATGGCAGAGGCTAATTTAGCAACACTCCCTCCATTTTTTTCAAAATGATATTCTAAATAACATTTTTCAAAATGCTCTCTTGCCTCTTTTAATGGCGAATTAAAAAACTCTGGCATAGCCGAATTTAGCGCAGGCTTATCTGCAATAGAGCCTAATGCCGTCTTTACTTCATCCATTTCAATATCATCACCAGCTCCTAAAATCATTAAGCGCTGAACCAAACTTCTTAATTCTCTAACATTCCCGGGCCAGCTATAATTTCGCAAATAATTCTGTGCTGCCATAGAAAACTTTCTAAACGGAAGTTTTTCAATATTAACGAAGTAATCCACATAGTAACTTAATAGCGCAGGAACATCCTCTCCATGCTCTCTAAGTGGTGTAATATCAAGAGCTACTTCATTAAGTAAAAAATACAAATCTTGTCTAAACCGACCGGCATTCACTTCTTCATCTAAAGCCACGCGTGTTGAAGCGACAACCCGTACATCAACTCGAACGGACTCACTTCCGCCAACTCTCAAGAATGAACTGGACTCTAAGGCACTCAATAATCGAATCTGAGTTTGCATATCCATTCCTGCTATCTCCCCCAGAAACAAAGTACCTCCATGCGCCTGCTCTAATAATCCTTGATAAATTTTCCCACCTTCTTCTTTACCAAAAAATTCTACAGCGGAGTTTGCAGGGGAAATACTACCGACAGCCACATCAATAAACGGTCCTTCATTGCGTGCCGTATGATTATGTAAATAGCGTGCAAATAATTCTTTTCCAACACCCGCCTCACCGACCAATAATAACTTTGTATTATGTTGAGCCAATCGTCTTAATTGTTCTTTAGTGCGCTCAATAACGACACTTTTACCAACCGGTTCTACATCCAGCATTAATTGCTGTTTTAAGCCTGCATTTTCCTGCTGTAACTGACTGGTTTCTAATGCTCGTTCAACGGTTAGCAACAGTTTTGCCAAGGATAGTGGCTTTTCCAAAAAGTCATACGCACCAAGTCGCGTGGCTTCTACTGCAGATTCAACCGAACCATGTCCTGACATCATAATAACAGGACACAAAGGCTCGTCCTCAGCAGCCCACTCTTTTAGTAGAGTAATACCATCTGTATCTGGCATCCAGATATCTAGTAAAATTAGCTGAGGTTGCCGTTGTTTCTTTTTACTTCTTGCTACAGCCGCATCCTCAGCCATTGTAACCTGATATCCTTCATCTTCAAGAATTTCTGATACTAACTGCCTGATGTCATGCTCATCATCAACAACCAATATATAAGGTGATTCCATTTTCAATGCTTTATCCTAAATTAAGTGCTATTGGCAACTGGACAATAAATCCAGCACCTTTATTATATGTCGTATCTACCCAGATTACGCCACCATATTCTTCAATAATTTTTTTCACTATTGCCAAACCTAAGCCGGTCCCTTTTGCTTTTGTTGTCACATAAGGTTCAAATATCGTTTCAATTTGAGCTTCATTAAGCCCACATCCATCATCATAAATAGAAATTTCTGCATATTCGGTATTATTACGCACAATTTTATCTAACTTTATTTCAATTTGACCTTTACCTTTCATTGCTTCCTGTGCATTTTTCACCAAATTATGCACGACTTGCCTGATACTGACTGGATCCGCCTTTATCACGATATTTTCAACAGTAAAAGCCGTTACAATTTTTATCTCAGTTTGTAATATATACAAAGCCAGGATTTCATTAATTAACAAATTTAAGTTAATTAATTCCACTTGTTTTTTACTAGGTCTTGCATATTCTGAAAAGTCATCAACCATTGATTTCATTGCTTCCACTTGATTTACAATGGTTTGTGTCGAACGTTGCAATATTTTAGCAGAAGCCTCCGATAGTTCCGAAGCTAATTTATGCTGCATTCTTTCCGCTGAGAGTTGAATGGGCGTTAAGGGGTTTTTAATTTCATGAGCTAAGCGTTTTGCCACCTCGCCCCACGCTGCATTTTTCTGCGCCTGAATCAAATCAGTCACATCATCAAACACAACAATAGACCCCACACGCTCACCTGACGGTGAAAATAAAGGTGTCCCCCTGCAAAGCAATTCTTGACGGCCGTTAGCTCCTAAAAAGGTAAACCGTTGCTGCCAAATATCTTCTGCCTCCTCTATCAATGCCTGAATAGACGCCCACAACTGCGTTAGTTCAGGATGCCTTACAATAATATCCAGCAAAGTTTGCCCAACAAAATGACTTACAGGAACATGTAAGATTCTATAGGCGGCCTGATTAGCCGTCCTAATTTTATACGATTTTCCAAAACTAATAACCCCCGCCGTTAAATTCGCCAGTATAGTTTCCAGGTAAGCACGTTGATGCTCAACTTCTTTACTTGCTGCAGTAATCTCATCTTGCGAACGTGCGATACGAAGCGTCATATCATTAAAAGATTCCACTAAAAATCCCAAATCATCTTGACTCACCACAGACAATTGTTGCCTATAGTTACCATTTGCAACAGCCCGCGTCCCTTTAACCAATTCTTTTACCGGCGCAACAATATGCCTAATACTCACAAAAGCCACCCAAATTGCGGCCAATAAACTCAATAATAAAACCAAGGACAACAGCAATAAAAAACTATGTTTTAATGAGTTGCGCAAAAAAGTCATTTCCTGGTAACGATTAAAAGCAAAGTCAATTGAGTCCGCCAAATCAGCGATTCTCATAGGAACAGAAAACAAAGCTTGCAAATACCTCGGATCATTATCGTCCTCTAACACCGGCACAATAACCTGGATTAACAACTCGTCTTCGGTTGGGTTAAATGCAACATACGCTTGATTTTGCCTGACATGCAACCAAACATGCTCTTTTGGTAATAAAGGCAAAATATCGCTTGAATTTATACTTGCTGTTGCTATAACGTGCCCCTGTCGCGAGAATAGCGTTACCTCATTTGCTTCTATTCGTTCTCGTAACTCCCCTATTTCAAGAGCTATCAAAGTCTGAGACTTACCAACAACATCCTTAACAAGCTTTTGAACTTGTTTTAAATGCAAGCGTTTACGTTGCTCCAAAGACTCTGAACTTAATTCTAGGGCATCCTCCATTGCACGGTCTATTTCCACATTAAACCAACTATCTACACCTTGATTTAAAAATTGCACAGAAAAGTAAAAAACGATAGCGGCGGGAGCAATAGATAACAGCACAAACAAAGAAATCATTCTTGTGGTTAGCTTGGAGCCTGCCTCTCTCTTTTTTAGCTCACGCGCCAAGGAATACACATTGAACCCAATTAACACAAACAATCCAATTGAACCGATACTATTGCCAATTAACAGCCAGGAATATATATCACTTAACCTTGATGACTCCTGAGTTGCTGTACTCATTAATTGTAATGAAAGGAGTATTAACCCAAAGAAAAAAACGATGGAGAGACTTATGGGAATTTTTAATTTTTTAATGGACATAACACCGTAGAACTGGAAAGCGCCCATTGTGAATCAAAGTATGAAAAAGGACGAAGGGGAACAGGTAACAATTCATGCTCAAACTTTACCTTGACAACAACATAATATTTTTGCTTTGCTTTAATCAATGCTTTATTGATAAGCGGTAAAGCACGAATGTTTGACATATAATTTAAAGCACCAAAAAAAGTTGAGAACATATCTTTTGTCCCTGAACTTACATTTGTAATACTATACAAACCTAATAAGGGGTGGTTTTGAATTTGAAAAATTAAGGAAAAATCTTCGATGCTGTGATCCCAGAAAACACCTTGTTGCTTTACTTTTATAAACACTCGCCAGGTTAATGGAATCCCTTTTAGCAAAGCTTCTTTAGCTAGTGGACTTAAGTTATAAATAATATCTACATCTAAAATATAATTATCATCCACTTGCTCAACTTTAATATTTTCAACTTGCGTAGAATAATCAGCCGCCCAAACAACTTCAGATATAAAACAACAAAGCAGATAAAGAACAAATCTCACCGCTTAACCAACTTAGCATAATAAAATCCATCCATATTCTGACTACCTGTTAAGATTTGTCGTCCGAACAGCCTTTTCTCACCCCAGTCAGCATCAATTATTAGCTCTTGCGCATTAGTTCGTTGGTTTAAAAAAGTTTCAATTTGTTGTTCATTTTCTTGTTTTAAGATTGAACAAGTGGCGTACAACAAGATACCTCCAGGAACTAACAACTCCCAGGCAGCTTGTAATATCTGTTGTTGAACACGTTGTAATGCTGCAATATCAGATTCACGCCGTAAAATTTTTATATCGGGGTGTCGCCTAATGACACCTAACGCAGAACAAGGCACATCAAGCAAAATACGATCAAATTTTTGGCCTTTCACCCACTCACTTGGTTTTGCAGCATCTCCTGCCAGCACCTTAGCACTTAGCTTTAGTCGCTGTAAATTTTCCTTAACTCTACTCAACCTGCCTGCATCAATATCAACAGCCAGCATAGAAATAGCTTCTGTTTGTGCTTCCAGAATCGCAGCTGTTTTACCACCTGGAGCGGCACATAAATCAAGTACCGCTTGTCCAGGCCGCACCTCCAAAAGTTCAGCCGCTAATTGAGCAGCAGTATCCTGTACAGAAACCATGCCTTCACTAAAACCAGGGAGTTTTTCAACGGCAACAGGCTGTTGCAAAATAATAGCAGAAGAACAAAATGAAACGACAGTCGCAGGAATTGAATGCTCACTTAGCAATTTAAGGTAATCTTGTTGCTTACTTTGCCTCAAATTTACTCGTATCGCCATGGGTGGTTGCTTATTGTTTTCTGACAATATTTGTTGTGCTTGCTCAGGCCAATCCTGGTTTATTTTATTAATCAACCACTCAGGGTGAGAACTGACCCCCAGCCTATTTTCATCCGCTTGCTTTTCCAGTTGTTCCTGTTCTCGCATATATTGCCGAAGAACACCATTAATTAATGACTTAGCCCAACTTTTCTTGCTTGCAGCCGAAACGGTTTCTGACACAGCAGCATGAGGTTTTACTCGCATATATTGCAACTGATATATGCCTATCAATAACAACATTTTTATATCTGTATCTTTATTTCTGAGTGGTTTACTAAGCAGTTGCTGCAAAATAAAGTCCAGTCGATGATAGTAACGCACCACGCCATAACATAAAGCCTGAATAAAGGCTCTATCCTTAGCCTCCGATACTGATTCAAGCACTGCATCCAAAGCAACCGTTAAAGACACCCCCTCTTTAACAACTTTTGACAAGACAATTGCCGCTTGCTTCCTTAAACTTATCATCCTAACTGAATACCTTCCACATCATGTGAATTTAAAAAAGCATGGATTCCCATACGCTTTCCCCCTGGCAGTTGCACCTCAAGCAAATCAAGCGTGCCATCTCCAGTCCCCACCACCATTCGCTTACCTTGTTTTGTTACTTTTCCGGCTGATAAATTGTTAGTATTTTCATCAATAACGGCGCGCCAAATACGCAAAACCTTGCCATCAAAAAGAGTTTGAGCGACCGGCCAGCTATTTAGCCCTCTGATTTTTCGGTCAAGTTCAACAGCTGATAAGTTCCAATCCAACACAGCCTCACTTTTTTCTAATTTAGCCGCATAAGTCATCAATGCTTCATCCTGCTTTTCAGCAACAACAATTCCTTGTTCAATTTGATCTAGCACCTTTGCTAAACCAATTGCCCCTAATTCTGCTAACTTATCATGCAAATCACTGCTGGTCTGAGTTGGCTCAATCACACATTGTTCTTTGTGCAACATATCCCCTGCATCCAGCTTTTTTATCACTTGCATAATAGTGACACCTGTTTTTTTATCCCATGCCATTACGGCTCGGTGAATAGGCGCAGCTCCACGCCAGCGAGGCAATAAAGAGCCGTGGATATTGATACAACCATATTTAGGCGCATCCAATACAGCCTGAGGCAACATAAGTCCATATGCTACGACTATCATTAGATCAGCATCAAATGACTCAAGTTGTTTAATATCTTCTTCAGTCTTTAATGTTTCCGGTTGAAACACCGGGATATTTGCTGCTAAAGCCAGTTTTTTTACTGGGCTTGGCGTTAGTTTACGCCCTCGTCCAGCCGGCCTATCAGGTTGAGTATAAACAGCACAAATCTCATGTTTTGAATCAATCAACATTTGCAAAGCGGGTACGGCAAAATCAGGTGTACCAGAAAAAATAATTTTCATCGCTTTTTAGCCTCTTGTTTATGAATTTTTTCCAGCTTGGTTTTTATTCTATTGCGTTTAAACGCTGAAATATAATCCACAAACAATTTTCCATCTAAATGATCAATTTCATGCTGAATACAAACTGATAGTAAATCATCTGCTTCTAACTCAAAAGGCCCGCCATATTGGTCAAACGCTTTAACCTTAACTTTTTCGGCACGGGTAACCATTTCAAAAAAACCAGGCACAGATAAACAGCCCTCTTCCGACTCTTCAGTCCCTTGCTTTTCAATAATTTCTGGGTTAATCAAACATAAAGGCGCATCTTTCTCTTCACTAATATCAATAACAATCACCCTCTGATGCACATTTACCTGAGTCGCGGCCAAACCCACCCCTTTAAAGTCATACATTGTTTCCAACATATCAGCAACCAATGTAATGATTTTTTTATCAAAAACAGTCACTTCTTTTGCTTTGGTACGTAAACGTTTATCGGGGAACTCAAGAACGGTTAGAATACTCAACTAACACTCCACTTTAAAATTTATAATATGGAGATTTTAGCTGATTGTGAGTAAAACCTAAACTGTTAAGCTTTTAATTCATATAAGTTAAGTATTCAAGCGTAATTAATTTAACTAATTTTACGCAGTTTTTTCATATTTAACTAATACTGGGATGTGTAAGTAACTATATTTATTCTATCATTTGGAAGTGAGGCTTTAGCCTCGCACGAGTCAGGCGAGGCTAAAGCCTCACTTCTAAGGTTTATTAATTCAAAATGTTACCTGATTACCCATGAGCCTCAGCCAAATGAGAATAGAGTTCTCGCAATTCTCCATAGACCCCGCCATTCCCGAAGTCTTTTATCGGGAATCTATTATTGTTTGTTAGATTCCTGCTAAGAGAATGCAGGAATGACGGGGGGTTTGGTAGGGTGTTTTTAAAGTGGCTGAGACTCATGGGTAATCAGGAAATGTTAAAATAATTTTGATCCCCTACTTATAGCCTGTTTTAAACCTGCCCACCCACGCCTTTAAACTTCTCAACAAAGTCAGCTATTTTTTGGAAAACGCTTTGCTTTTTAGTTTTGTATTGTGGGTTGAGAGGGCTCATTTTTGGCAGAGTTGAATTTAGCTCGGTACCATTTTCGCTTGCGTATTCCCGTTTTAATGATGCCGTGATATAACGCTTAGCGGCATCTTCATTTAAACTTTCTGAACGAATCAACTCCTCAGCTTCACGCTTTTGTTCAGCTTGTGCAAATGAGAAAAAAGCATCAATAATACTGGCCTTATCGTTAATATCGTCCAGATTGGTTTGATTAATAAAATCTACAATCAGGCTTTCTTTAGCGCGATTGCCTAGGCTGGCACGAATAAGTCGGCGCACTTCCTCAATCAACTCGGCTTTGCTCTTGTTCTTTTTATTGTGTTCAAAAATCAACTCAAGAATGTAGTCTAGATTAATCTCTTGTGATTTAAGCAAATCCACCTCAAAAACCACATCGTCCCAATCGATATTGGAGCTTTCTTTATCATTATCAGCTTTTTCACGGCGTAACCAATCGCGCGTATCGTTATACGTTGAACGATAATCCTGAATAGTTCGTTCTGACGGTAGCTCGATGTTTTGCATCGCGGCTAAGTCATCGTCGTTCAAATAGTGTTTTTCTTTAAATTCATCAACCGCTTGCACGTCATCCATATCGATGTTCTGTAAGGCTTTTAGCCCTGCAAATTCATCATAGTTTTGCAGTACATTTTCTACCCGCAAATATTCGCCGAATAGTTTAGCAAAGTCTTTCTTGTCTTTTTCTAACACAATCTCATCAGGCTTGGGGAAACGTCGTTGTAATTCCTCTACTACATCCAGATAACCGCGTTTGGCTTCGCCTGTGGTTATATCGGTAAAGCCTTCCATATATTCTTGGTAGCTTTTCTCCAACACCACGTTCTTGGTGTTTTTGTCGCCAAATAAGGTAATGGCATCCACCGTGGCTTGCTCTAAATCGCGAAAGGTAACAATATTGCCAAAGGTTTTGGTGGCATCATAAATGCGGTTGGTGCGTGAAAAAGCTTGCATTAGGCCGTGGTAACGCAGGTTTTTATCGACAAACAAGGTGTTCAGTGTCGGCGCATCAAAACCGGTTAAAAACATACCCACAACAATCAGCAAATCTACTTGTTGATTTTTAACCCGCAGGGCAAGGTCACGGTAGTAGTTTTGAAAGCCATTGCTGTCTACCCCAAAATTGGTTTTAAAGGCGGCGTTATAGTCGTCAATGGCGGCACTTAAAAACTCTTTAGCACTGCTGTCCATCGCGCTCACTTCAAAGCTTTCATCAGGAATAGCGCCTACCGCATCTTGCTCTTCATTGGCTGCAAACGAAAAAATGGTCGTTATATTGAGCCGCTTATTATTATCAGTACCCTTTTGTAAGTGCTTAAACGATTCATAGTACGCCTTGGCAGCATCCACGCTACTCACGGCAAACAGTGCATTAAAGCCTTTTCCACCCGTTTTCTGAAGATGCGTTTTTTGTCTGAAATTATTTAAGATATATTGGGATATTTCACCGATACGGTCAGGGTGTAATAACGCCTGCTTGTTTTCTGCTGCGCTGAGCTTTTTCTCGTCCTGCTCAGTCTCAATAGCCTTAAACTGTGGGCGTACATCGTTATAGTCCACTTTAAACTTGAGTACTTTTTCATCCCGAATCGCATCGGTAATCACATAAGAATGTAGCTCGCGGCCAAACACGCTACTTGTGGTTTCAGCACCCAAGGCGTTTTCTGGAAAGATCGGTGTGCCAGTAAAACCAAACTGATAATATTTTTTGAATTTCTTTTTAAGATTCTTTTGTGCTTCACCAAACTGGCTACGGTGTGCTTCATCAAAAATAAACACCACTTGCTTATTATAAATAGGGAGGTCGCCTTCGCCCTTTATTAAGTTGTTAAGTTTTTGAATGGTGGTAACAATAATTTTATTGTCTTGCTTTTCGAGATTACACTTTAAGCCTGCGGTACTGTCCGAGCCATTCACGCTATCGGGTGAAAAACGTTGGTACTCTTTCATGGTTTGATAATCGAGATCTTTACGGTCTACCACAAAAAATACTTTATCAATAAAGTCCAGTTCAGTCGCCAAACGTGCGGCTTTAAAGCTGGTTAAGGTTTTACCTGAGCCTGTGGTATGCCAGATATAGCCACCGCTTTCGGTCTTACTCCAGTTTTTGCCTTGATAGGCACTGTTAATTTTCCACAAAATCCGCTCAGTCGCGGCAATTTGATAAGGGCGCATCACCAACAAAGTACCGCTTACATCAAAAACCGAATAGTGCAACAGCACATTCAACAAGGTATTTTTCTGGAAAAATGTCGCCGTAAAATCTTTTAAGTCTTTTATCAGTGCATTATCTGACTTCGCCCAATTCATGGTGAAATCAAAGCTATTTTTATCGCGTTGAGATGTTTTCGATATGGCCATCATCAAACACAAAATCAAAGATATAGTCATCATGAATCTTACGGGTTTTATCAGTGCTGTTATCGCTAGGCTTATCTAAATATTGCTCAACAAAACGCAGCCATTCACCCTCCAAAAACGCGACACCATTCAATGCCGCACATTGGCCAGCATTTTTTCCGGGGTATTTAAACCGGGTACATACTCATAACCTTGGTTTTCTAGGTCATGAATAAGCTCGCGCTCTAGCTCGTCTTCACTTTGATAGCTTTCAGCAACTTGCCAATCCTTATGGTAGTTATCAAGGATGATAAAGTGATTGGATTCGGCGATGGTTTTGTAATCTATCATTGGGTTTGATCCTTATTTTTAACCACGAAAAACACAAAAAATCATGGTTAAAGAGCCAGTCGTGTAATAGATGCTTTTGGGTAAGATCCAAAATTTACGAGAAGCCCAAGCCTAATATTAGATGCTTTTAAATAGTTTATAACCTGAGCTTTATGTTCAGGTGCTATAGCTTTTACCGCTTTGAGTTCAACAATAATTTGACCATACCAGATGAAGTCAGGTTTATACGTTTGCTGAAGAGGCATACCCTTATAGGATAGCTGCAATGCCTGTTGCGCAACAAAAGATATACCTCTTTTACTAAACTCCTTGTTCAGGCACTCTTGATAGACTGCCTCAAGAAAACCGCAACCCATCTCACGGTAAACATCAAAGATTGCTCCCTGAATTTCATAGGACTCATCTTTAAAAAGTATTTTATTGCTCATTTCTATTAACCTTAAAAGCTATTGGAACCACGAAAAGCACGAAAGACACGAAAAATTGTTATTTTGTTTTTGTTCGTGCTTTTCGTGTCTTTCGTGGTTCATGGGTGTGATTCCAAAGTGTTATTTTCAGTCAGCTCATGTAACTTTTTCTTAAGTTGTTTTTTATCAGGTAGCTGTAATTCATATTGTGCCACCATAGTAGGCGATAAGTTGTGCGACAGTGCGTATTCTACCACTTCATCGTCTTTATCTCGGCAAAGTAATACGCCAATACTGGGGTTTTCATGGGGCTTCTTAACATCTCGATCCAAGGCTTCAAGATAAAAATTTAATTGCCCTATATGCTCAGGGCTAAATTTACCAATTTTTAGTTCAAATGCGACTAAAGCCGATAAGCCACGATGAAAAAACAGCAGATCAATAAAGAAATCCTGATTACCTACTTGCAGGCGATACTCTTCGCCCACAAAAATAAAATCAGCTCCCAGTTCAAGAATAAACCGCTTCATATTCTCAATTAAGGCTTTTTGCAAATGGCTTTCAGCGTGCTACTTTGGCAAGCCTAAAAACTCCAATACATAATTATCTTTTAATGTGTTGTGGATGTTTGGGTGCAATTCTCTCAGCACTGCTGAGAGTTTTTGATTGCCAATCTCTGCACGTTCAAAGTGAGAGGCACTAATTTGACGGTCTAGCTCTCTGGATGAATACCCTTCCTTGATGGACAATCTTAAATAATACGCCCGTTCATCGGCGGACTTACAGCGTGAAAAAATAAGGGTATTGTGTGTCCAAGGTAATTCTCTCACCAGTGGTGAGAGAGTTTTATCACTATGGTAGGTTTCAAAAAACTGCTTCATTCGCCATAGGTTTTTATCGCTAAAGCCTTTAAGTTCAGGATCTTGTTGGGCAATGTAAAGCGCTAACTCTTTCACCACCGCCTTGCCCCATGCTTGCGAGTTTACTTTCTCACTAATAAATTGCCCAATGTGCCAATAAAGATCGATTAAGGCGGTATTGATATGGGCAAATACCTTTTGACGCGAGTGTTGGATCTGTTTTAGTACATCAGCAAATGCCTGCTGGTTATGTGGGATAGGTTTAGTCATTTTGTTTACCCTTTTTAACCACGGAATACGCAGAAAACACAGAAGAGTGAATTTTCTTTTTTCTGTGTATTCTGTGTATTCTGTGTATTCTGTGTGTTCTGTGTGTTCTGTGGTTCATGCACTAGCCTCGGTTTTGGGCAGGTAACTCTCGTCTTTATGCAAAAAATCGTTATTCATTTGATACCTTTTTTAACCACGGAATACACAGAAAACACAGAAGAGTGAATTTTCTTTTTTCTGTGTATTCTGTGTGTTCTGTGGTTCATGCACTAACCTCTGTTTTGGGAAAGCTCAACAGTAAATCGCGATAGTACTCGTATTGCTTTTGGCGCAGTTCAATTTCACGCGGTAAACCTTCGCTGATAGAGCTGGTTAAGGTATCGAATTTATCTAAGACGGCGACTATGCGTTCTTGCTCTGGAAGTGGCGGAAAAGGTAATTTTAAATTTTTGAATGTGCCTAAATTTATGTTGCTTTGAGCGCTACCTTGGCCTTTTTCTTCTAGTTTTGTTTTAAGTGATGAAAGAAGATATTCAACATAGCTTGAGCTGGTTTTATCTGGATTAGCAACAAAACCTATAATACTGTCAGGAAAACAAGCATCAAATCCCAAAATGGATGTTTCAGCAATATTGGCTGCGATAGTGATACACAAAGTGCCTTTAGGCCATAATTTACTCTGCTTTAAACCAAGCTCGCTATAGGTTTGGCTAAATTTCTGAATAATATGAGATGCATTCCGAATATCGCCTGTTTGTATGAAAGGTATGTCGCCACCATATAGTTTTGGGTCATTTCTAGGTCGGTGTTTGGATTTACCTCGACCAAAATCCAAAGCAACCTCCCCCAACGTCTTCCACTCCACTTCCCCTTTTTCAAAACTCAACAACTGATCGCGATAGTAATTGTATTGTTTTTTCCGTGCGGTCAGCTCGGCGGTAAGCTCGGTAAATGTATCCAAAATGCGGACGATTTTGGTCTGGATTTCCAGTGATTTTTCTGGGTTATCAGGACATGGGATGGGTTTTTTTTTATTGCAAAAATTGCTAATCCATTGACGTTTATGGTCGCTATCAATTAGATCACTAGGTAGGGTATTCATCCAATAATACACATATTTTAGAATGAACTTTGCATCATCACTTGATGTGATCATTTTCATTGCTGATGATTTGGCTTTGAAGTCAAAATCAACCCATTTATTAGCCGTTGTAAAATCATCAAAGATGATTACAGGGTTTTCTGATGCTTTGTTAATTCCGTTAGTTTCATCTGTGTAGCCAAGGATAAAAGTTTTACCTGCCGTTAAAACAGGCGTTTCAAACGCATCATCATAGTTTTTTGTTTTTACAAGGTATTTAGTGGGCTGTTCGTATTGTGTCACTTCCCCCAACGGTATCCACGCCACCTCTGCGCCTTCCAGTAACTTTTCCATAAAACGCATATCACTCATACTACAGTTCCTCCGTCTTGAATTGGCTATAGCCTTCGTAGTAATAGCTGATATCGATACTCTTCATAAATAAAGTGCGGTCATCAATTTGGTCAGTCAGGGCATCTTTGAGCAAGATTTTGATTTCCACGTCTTTCACAGGGCTGCGCTGCATGGCGGAAAGATAGTTCTCTTTATCGATCAGGTTCCAGTCAATCACTTGTTTGATTTCCTGCTTTAACATTAAATCCAGCCAAATGCGTGTTGCTCTGCCATTGCCCTCGCGAAAAGGGTGGGCGATATTCATCTCTACATACTTCTCGATGGTTTCTTCAAAATTAGTTTGGGGCATGGCATCGATATTTTTTAGTGACACCTCAAGATACATCAGTGGCGCAAAGCGAAAATTACCTTTAGCACTATTCACCTCGCGGATTTTACCGGCAAAGTCATATATATCTGCAAACAAATAGGCATGAATGAAAGCAAGCCCTTTGAAGGTTCCAACGTCTACATTTTTAATATCGCCAGAGTCAAATAACTGTTTGGCCTTTTGTTTGCTTATTTTTTCCTCGGCTTTTGCCAGTTCAAGCTGATTGGTGATGTTAAGTTTGTTTTCCAATATCATGGTCTTGTTTTCCTTTGGCAACGCTCACTCATTTTTTACGGCTCTCTTGTTTGGCTTTATTTTTTGCTTGGGTGCTGGAAATAGTGCCTGCATTTTCCAGTAAACTTCGCCCTGCTGATGAAAGGATATTATTCAGCTCACGCACATAATCAGCCATTTGCATTTCACGCTCTTCGATAGCGTTTATTTCTGCTAGGTCAAAATATGCTGCAACAAGGTTATACATCGCAATATTGCGTGAAACCTCTCGCTTGCCTTCTTTTTGAACTGTCAACTCATGGTTGACAGTTGCTTGTTCTTCCAGCTCACTGTCATCATAAATGGCCTGAATATGCTTGCTAATATTCTGTTTACTGGTTTGAAAAAGCTCGGCTATTTGCAATTGCGATAGCCAAACCGTGCCATTTTCTAGACGCAAATCAATGTTGGTAACGCCGTCGTCGGTAGTGTAAATAATGACATTGCTCATCCTTTTGCTCCCGCTATCTGCGTGCCCTCGATCTCCGCCACAATGCTATCAATATCAGCTCGCAGCCGGTCAATTTTTGCCACGGTGGTTTTTAGCTCGGCATTGAGCTTGGTAATATCAATTACTTCTCTGGTATCTTTGGCTTCGACATAGCTGCTAACTGACAGGTTGTAATCGTTATCAGCTATTTTGTCGTTATCCACCGATTGGGCAAAGTGTTCAACATTGGCTTTGCTATCGAACACCTGCATGATCTGTTCGATGTGCTGGTCGGTGAGGATATTGGTATTAGTCGCTTTTTTGAAGTAGTCCTCACCACTGGCATCTATAAACTGGGTGGTGGTGTCGGTTTTGTGTTTGGACAGTACCAGTATGTTGACGGCGATGCTGGTGCCGAAAAACAGGTTAGGCGCAAGCGAAATAACGGTTTCGATGTAATTTTTATCAATTAGGTATTGGCGGATTTTCTTTTCCGCTCCACCCCGATAAAAAATACCGGGAAAGCAAACAATGGCAGCGCGGCCTTTGCTTGAAAGGTAGCTTAAAGCATGCAGCACAAAAGCAAAATCGGCTTTGGATTTAGGCGCTAATACACCTGCGGGTGCAAAGCGTTCATCATTAATCAGGGTTGGATCATCGCTGCCAATCCATTTTACTGAATAAGGTGGTCTACAACAGATTAGTTTTCCGCTTTTCACCTTCGCAGAAGGCGGTAACGCCATTGCTAACTTGCCATTTTATACCATTGTTGATATATAGAAACTCCCCCAAACCTTTCTAGGTGAAAGGAGGGAAAATACAGGGTAAAGCTATTTATTAGGATACAACACTCTCCTATTGGTTTGTTGTTTTAAGGGCGTCTCAGGTTTCATCTTTTTTCAGAGTTTAAAATTTACTGCTATCTCTTATTGAAACCTGACACCTATTCCTCTTTTTTAAACTCACCTTCAATCACATTGTCATTTTTCGCTTGAGTATTTCCAAACGGTGAGCCTGTTTGAGCCTTAATTAACTGGTTTTCTATTATATATTTAGCAAGTTTTCTACGGGTAAACGGGATCAAACATGCAAAGCCTATCGCATCGGTAAAAAAACCAGGTGTGAGCAATAAAGCACCTCCCACTAACAAAATAGGTCCCTCAATCATTTCATAGGCAGGAATAGCTCCCTTTGCAAGGCTAACCTGAAAGCGTTGCCATGTTGCAAAACCTTGCTGCCTTAACAACCAGGCACCTAATACTGCGGTAAAAACCACTAAAAAAACAGTCGGTAAAATACCAACAATACCGCCTATTTGTAATAGTAAGTATATTTCTACAAAGGGCACTATTAGAAAAAATAAAAACACTATTTGCATTACTCTCATTCAAACTTCCTCTTAATCCATATTTATATAGTTATAGTAAAGGCATATAAGTATATTTTCTAGGATAATATACAGTTTATTTCTAAGTGACCGAACCCAATGTATCAAATAATTCTTTGTACCTGCCCTGATCAAAAAACAGCTGAAGATATTGCAACTGCTTTAATCAGCCAAAAATTAGCGGCTTGCATTAATATTATTGCTGGCGTTACTTCTATCTATGAATGGCAGGGAGAAATTGAAAAATCAGCAGAGCACATGCTTGTGATTAAGTCGCATATTGACAAGTACCTAGCGATAGAAGGTAAAATCAAATCCTTACACCCTTATGAACTTCCTGAAATAATTGCTGTCCCTATTGATCGCGGTCTTCCTGAATATTTGCAATGGATAAAACAATGCATTTCTACAAAATAGTTTTTCTGGTTTTTTTTAGCCTTGCCTCTCAATTAGTTCAAGCATTAGGCACTGAAGATATACTTGCTGTTGATCAAGCGTTTGCGCTTTCTGCTAAAGCGGTTTCTGCTAATACGATTGAAGTCTCTTGGGAAATTGCTAATGGTTATTATTTATACCGCAATAAAACCAGTGTAACACCTGAGTCTACAGATATTGCACTAGGTGTTCCTGATATGCCCGTCGGCCACACAAAGCATGATGAGTTTTTTGGCGATGTGGTAACTTATCGCAATCATTTAAAGATAATTATTCCTGTTATTAATCAAAAATCTTTATCCTCTTTCAAAGTTTTAGTTAAATATCAAGGTTGTGCAGATATAGGTATTTGCTATCCGCCACAAAAGAAAATTTTAACGATTGATTTACCTCAAGCATCAAATAAAATATTAGCAAACCCGATAAAACAACTGGTTAATGGCTTTAAAGGTTTAAAACTAAACCTATTTGAAGATAAATTATTGCCCGCCGAACAGGCTTTCCAGTTTTTCCTTACCGTAAAAGATGCAAATACTCTACGTGCCAATTGGTCTATTGCAGATGGTTACTACTTATACAGAGATAAGATACATTTTAGTTTAAACAATAATACTGCAACTCAATTAGGCAAAATAACTATTCCTCAGGGTGAGCCGTATCATGATCAGGATTTTGGCCAGGTACAGATTTTTCATAACCAGCTTAGTTTTGACATCCCTCTTATCCGTTCGTCATCAGCCGCCCAAACCATTATATTAACAGCTAAATATCAAGGCTGCGCTGAACGTGGTGTTTGCTACCCACCAATGAGTAGCAACAGTGAATTACTACTTCCTGAAACAACGCTGTTATCGCCCAAAATACCAACACCTCCTCCCCCCCCTAAATTATCAGAGCAAGACCAAATCACCCAATCACTACAAAATGATTCATTTGCACTCACTCTGCTTAGCTTTTTTGGTTTTGGCTTATTACTTGCATTTACACCTTGTATTTTTCCAATGATTCCTATTTTATCTGGCATTATTGTGGGGCAAGGTAATTCAATCACAACCCGTAAAGCTTTTTTACTTTCTCTTAGTTATGTTGTAGCCTCAGCATTAACCTATACAGTCTTTGGTATCCTAGCGGCTTTATTTGGCAGTAATCTGCAAACTATTTTTCAAGAACCCTGGATTATTGCAGTGTTTAGTGGGATTTTTGTTCTGCTATCCTTGTCCATGTTTGGTTTTTACAATTTAGAACTGCCTAAGTCTTTTCAAGCAAAACTACATAATTCCAGCGATAAACATCGTGACGGCTCCTACCTGGGAGCTGCTATTATGGGCGTGTTATCTTCGCTTATTGTTGGGCCTTGTGTAGCCGCACCTTTAGCTGGCGCTTTAATTTATATAGGTCAAACAGGCGATGTTATTTTAGGTGGTTCCGCCCTTTTTGTTATGGGCTTTGCCATGGGTTTTCCTCTCTTATTGTTAGGTGCTTCAGCCGGTTCTTTATTACCTAAAGCAGGCCATTGGTTAAATTCAACCAAAGCTGTTTTTGGCGTTATTATGCTGGCAGTTTCTGTCTGGATGCTTGATAGAATACTACCTGCCCCCATTATCATGCTACTTTCTGCTTGCTTACTTATTATTCCAGCAGTTTACCTACGCGCACTAGACCCTATACCTGAGATTGCTTCAGGGTGGCATAAATTATGGAAAGGGCTAGGGGTCATAATGTTACTTTATGGCACCTTACTTATTATTGGCTTAAGTATGGGTAACAATAACCCTTTACAGCCTTTACGAGGCTTTACTGGCGGACAAGTTGCTGACAAAGAACATGGGTTAAACTTTAAAAGAATTGTTTCCCTTAATGACCTTGAGCACGAACTTGAACAAGCCAAGAGCAATAATCAGTGGGTAATGCTGGACTTCTATGCTGACTGGTGTATTTCTTGTAAAGAAATGGAGGCGTACACTTTTACTGATGAAAAAGTCAAAAACAAGCTGGCTGATTTTATTTTAATTCAGGCAGATGTCACCAAAAATAATTCAGACGATCAGGCTTTATTGAAGTATTTTAATTTAATTGGTCCTCCTGCTATTCTATTTTTTGGTCCAGATAAAAAGGAAAGAAAAGCATCCCGCGTTATTGGTTACCAGAAAACCAATGTTTTTTTAGCTAATATTGATAATCTTTAAAAAATATGCAACAAAATACAATTCTAATTTTCTTTGTCAGTTCACTGGCTTTAATTGCTGGAATATTTATACAAACCTCAACTAATAACACAGTACAAGAAAATATTATAGCGCCAGTCGTTAAAATTAATTTGCCTGATGTTAGCGGAAAGCCAAGAGACCTTACAGAATGGCAAGGCAAAATACTTATTATTAATTTTTGGGCAACCTGGTGCCCTCCTTGCCTCAAAGAAATTCCTGAATTTATTAAATTACAAGATAAATTTAAAGATAAAAACGTACAGTTTATCGGCATTGCTGTTGATGACAAACAAGCTGTTGAGACATATTTACAAAGCAATCCGGTTAATTATCCCATGCTTATTGGCGAAGATAAGGCTATTGCATTGTCTCAACAACTAGGCAATATTGTTAACGCCGTTCCCTTTAGCCTTATTATTAATCAACAAGGGCAAATTATTCACCGCCATCCAGGTGAGCTTAGTTCACAGAAAATCATTAAAATCATCACCCCATTACTTTAATTTAAGTTATAAAACGCCGACAACATCACATAAAAACAGCTTGTTTTGTCGCGATCTGATGATAAAAAACATATATCTGGACAAAACCAAACAAATTAGGCAAAATTACCTAATTAAACACTTTTTGACACGATAGCTAATGGCAACGATTACCATTCTTAATGGCCCGAACCTAAATTTACTTGGCGTTCGCGAACCCGGACACTATGGTAATAAAACCCTTAAAGATATTGAGAAATCTGTTATATCAAAATCTGCCGGTTTAGGTCATAAGCTTAATTTCCAACAATCGAATGCAGAACATGAAATTGTTGAAATGATTCACCATGCATTTCAGCAGCAAGTTGACTTTATTATTATTAATCCAGCAGCTTTTACACACACCAGTATTGCTATTCGTGACGCATTACTTGCAAGCAAAATACCTTTTATAGAATTACATTTATCAAATGTTCATGCGCGTGAGCCTTTTAGGGCTCACTCCTACTTTTCCGATATAGCCGTAGGGGTTATTTGTGGATTAGGATCGCATGGATATGAACTGGCATTACAGGCCGCTCACCAGATATTAGAAGAGAGAAAATAACGATGGATATTAGAAAAATAAAAAAATTAATCGAGATTATTGAAGAATCAGATATTGCCGAAATCGAAATCAGTGAAGGTGAGGAATCAGTACGCATTAGCCGCTACTCTGCTAGCGTCCCAGCCCCTGTAGCCCTTTCTGCTCCAGTTGCGGCAGCAGTTCCTGTCGCTACACCTGTTATAACACCAGCTACAGAGACAGCCGACGAGCAACCAAGCGGTCATATTGTTAAATCCCCTATGGTAGGAACTTTTTATAGCGCAGCATCACCTACTGCCGGTTCACCCTTTGTAAAAGTGGGTCAATCTGTCACTGAAGGTGAAACACTTTGTATTATTGAAGCAATGAAAATCCTTAACCAAATTGAAGCAGATAAGAGCGGTGTTATTAAGCAAATTTTGGTAGAAAATGCTCAACCCGTTGAGTATGACCAACCTCTATTTATCATAGAATAATCCAGCTTAGGTAAACACATGTTCGATAAAATTGTAATTGCCAACCGTGGAGAAATTGCCTTACGCATCCTTCGCGCTTGTAAAGAATTAGGTATAAAAACTGTTGCGGTTCATTCTGATGCGGACCGTGATTTAAAACACGTCCGCCTTGCAGATGAAGCTGTCTGTATTGGCCCGGCCTCCTCTCTTGATAGCTACTTAAATATTCCAGCCATTATTAGTGCTGCTGAAGTGACTGATGCCGAAGCCATTCATCCAGGTTATGGTTTTTTATCAGAAAATGCTGATTTTTCTGAAAAAGTCAGTTTAAGCGGCTTTACTTTTATTGGTCCCAAAGCTGAAACCATTCGCATGATGGGAGATAAAATTTCTGCTAAAAAAGCCATGTTAGCGGCTGGAATTCCTTGTGTTCCAGGTAATGGAGAGCCATTAACTGATGACAGCCAAGCCAACCTGAAAATGGCTCAAGAAATAGGCTACCCTATTATTGTTAAAGCATCTGGCGGAGGTGGTGGTCGTGGTATGCGAGTAGTGCATACTGAAGCAGCATTGGTCAATGCTATCGCATTAACTAAAGCAGAAGCAGCAGCAGCCTTTAATAATGACACCTTATATATGGAGAAGTTTTTAGAAGACCCTCGCCATATTGAATTTCAAGTATTGGCAGACAGTCATGGAAATGCCATTCACCTTGGAGAACGAGATTGCTCTATGCAACGTCGCCACCAAAAAGTAGTGGAAGAAGCCCCTGCTCCTGGTCTGACTGGCGAACAGCGTAGTGCTATGGGAAACCTTTGTGCAAAAGCTTGTACAGATATTGGTTACTTAGGTGCAGGGACTTTTGAATTTTTATACGAAAAAGGTGAATTCTTCTTTATTGAGATGAATACTCGGGTACAAGTTGAACATCCCGTTACAGAAATGATTACTGGGTTTGATATTGTAAAAGAGCAACTACGTATAGCCGCTGGCGAACCATTATCCAAGACTCAAGACGAAATCACCTTTACCGGTCACGCCATAGAATGTCGTCTAAATGCGGAAGACCCAAAAACTTTTATGCCCTGTCCTGGTAAAATTGACCAGTTTCATATGCCTGGCGGCCCAGGCATTCGTTGTGAAACACATATTTACAATGGGTATAAAGTACCGCCTTATTATGATTCAATGATAGGCAAACTTATTGCTCATGGTGAAACCAGAGCAAGCTCAATTGCTCGTATGCAAACAGCTTTGCAAGAAATGGTGATTGATGGCATAAAAACCAACATCCCACTACAAGTAGATATAATGGCTGATAGTGCTTTCCAGACAGGTGAACAAAACATTCACTACCTGGAAAAGAAATTAGGAATTTCTTAAGAGCAGGCACAAGACTCAAGACGAAAGACTAAAAAGAGCAAGAGCAAATTCGGAAGGCTCGTCTTTCGTCTTTCATTTTTAACCTTTAACCTGCTTCTCCCCTATGTCCTGGCATCAAATTTCTGTTATTAGCAACAAACAAGCTGCACCTGACATTGCTGATTTTTTTAGCGAAATAGGTGCAGTGTCCGTTACCTATATGGATGCTGAAGATCAACCTGTCTATGAACCAGCACCTGGCGAAACAAAAATTTGGGCTCTTACTAAAGTTATTGCCCTGTTTGAACTAGATAGTGAACCTGAATTAGTTAAAGTCGCTTTATTCTCAAGGTTTAATGATCAACTATTGCAGGACTGGTTTTATGAAATACTTGAAGATCAAACTTGGGAAAGAACCTGGATGGAACATTATCAGCCCATGAAATTTGGTGATTCACTCTGGGTCTGTCCAACAGGTCAGGAAATCACTGAAGCAAAGACCACTTGCATGACTTTAGACCCAGGGTTAGCATTTGGTACGGGGACTCATGCCACGACAGCTCTTTGTTTAGAATGGTTAGCCAATCACGACCTTAACGATAAAGTTGTTATTGATTATGGTTGTGGCTCCGGGATTCTTGCTGTAGCCGCCCTTCTTTTAGGGGCAAAAGAAGCTCATGCGATTGATATAGACCCTCAAGCAATAACAGCAACCCTAGCCAATGCAGAAAAAAATAATGTATTAGCTAAAATTAAATGCTATTTACCTGAAGAGTTTAAAGCATTTCAAGCTGATATTGTGGTTGCCAATATTTTAGCCCAGCCGCTTTGTGAGTTATCAGAATCTATCACCTCTCTGGTAAAACCTTCTGGATATTTGGTTTTATCGGGCATATTAAAAGAACAGGCCGAACAAGTAATAACTGCTTACCAACAACACAAAATACAAATTGAGCCACCCATCATACAAGATGACTGGTGCCGACTCGATGGTATAAAGCAATAGCAATCATGTACACACTATGCACTGAATGTAAGCAAGCTTATTCTATTACAGTAGAAAAACTTCGCTCAACACATGGCATGATAAAGTGTAAAAAATGTTCAGCTATATTTGATGCTTTAGAGCTATTAAGTGAAGGCACAATTCCCGATGATATTGAAATAGATAGCTTCCTTAATCATTCTTTTAAACCGAAGCAACAATTCAAATACTGGGGGCTTGGAACTAGCTTATTATTAGTTCTTTTTAGCTTTCAAATCTATTTTTTTGAAGGTTACAATCTCACTCAAAATACCACCCTAAGACCTTGGTTACAGCAACTCTGTAGTCAATTAACAAACTGTCAATTAGCAGATTATCAAAACCTTGATGAAATTAGTATTTTAAAGAGCTCTTTTGAACCTCAAAACAATCACTATTTATTTAAAACAATTTTTATTAACCAATCCCTTTTTGCACAAAAACAACCTGCAATTAAGTTAACATTGCTCGACTTTAATGGACATTCTTTTGCCCAAAGAACTTTTTATCCAACAGATTATTCAAAACATCCAGATAAGCAACTTGAACCGGATATTGCTGATAAAATAACTCTTTTTATTGCAAAGCCATCGAGTAAGATTGGTGGTTATCGCTTTGAGTTAATATAAATTCAACCAAACAAGGTTTTTAGCCCTAATGGCACATCCAGAACTCTATTTAAAAAAAAATGAAGACAAACGCTTACGCAAAGGGCATCTTTGGGTATTTAGTAATGAAGTTGATACAAAAAAAACACCTTTAGATAGTTTTTCTACCGGTGATATGGTGCTTGTAAAAGATAGCAGTGGAAAGTCATTAGGTAGTGCTTACATTAACCCAAATACTTTAGTCAGCGCTAGGCTTATTGCTAGAAAACCTAGTCAAAAAATGGGTACAACCTTCTTTAAAGATAGAATAAGCACCGCACTAAATTTTAGAGACCGATTATTTCCAGGCAAACCCTTTTATCGCTTAATTTTTGGTGAAAGTGACGGGCTACCAGGCCTTGTTATCGACCGCTTCGGTTCGGTACTATCCGTACAAATTACAACAGCAGGTATTGAAAAACAAAAAGAATTCCTAATCACTTCATTAGTTGAGTTACTCTCTCCAGAAGCTATTATTTTAAAAAATGACAATAGCCAAAGACAATTAGAAAACCTGTCACAACAATCTGAAGTTATTTATGGCTCCTTGCCTGAATCAATTATTATTGAAGAAAATAATGCTCAGTTTCAATTAAATGCTATTGATGGCCAAAAAACGGGCTGGTTTTACGACCATAGAGATAGCAGAGCGAGACTAGCAAAACTTGCTAAAAACCAGCACGTATTAGATTTATTTTCTTATTCTGGCGCATGGGGAATTCCTGCCGCATTGGGAGGTGCAGCAGAAGTCACTTGTGTTGACAGTTCTGAGTCAGCATTATCCTTAGCCCAAAGCAGTGCTAAACTCAATAATGTCCAAGATAAAATGAGTTTTGTACGTAGTGATGTGTTCGAATTTTTAAAACAAGCCCGCGAAAATAGAGAACATTATGACATTATTGTTTTAGACCCACCGGCATTAATTAAACGCAAAAAAGATTTTAAAGTGGGTTATGAAGCATACCGCCGGTTAAACCATTTAGCGCTTCAAGTATTAAGTAAAGAGGGGATTTTAGTTTCAGCCTCTTGCTCTCACCACTTAAGCAAAGCTAATTTACATGAAATTTTACGCTCTTCAGCACGACATATAGACCGCCATTTAAGCTTTTTTGCGACGGGAAGCCAAGGCCCTGACCATCCAATTCATCCAGCGATACCAGAAACAGAATATTTAAAAACTTATTTCTGTTCAGTTTCTAGCAGTTTATAATAGCAATATGAATAAGATCAAAGAACCCTGCCCTCTTTGTGGTCAAGCAGTTGAAATAAAAGGTTTTAGCTTAAAAACGACAGAAGGGGTGAAACATTTTTGCTGTGCGGGTTGCGTCAGCATTTATCAATTACTAAACGAAGATAAAATAATAACTACAACAGAGGAAACAACATGAAAGCTTGTGAACAATGCGCTGCTGACAGAGTGCGGATTGGTGAAAACCACACAAAAATGTCAAAATTATCCAGGGCAATAGGTCTAATTTTTATCTATTTACCTATTTTTACATTCCCATTTATCGTATTAAGTGCTTATTGGACATATTATAGTTTGATTTTATGTGGTGCTAAAAATGTAAAAAAATGGGGGGATTATATCCCCGATAGAGCAACACATCGTTATTCACTAAAAAACCAGATTACTATGGATGGCTCATTTAAATTGAGTTTAGCCCAGTCTAAACTTTATTGGATTTTAAACTGTACAGTCTATTGTCCATACAGTGTGGCACTTTTTGAATGGCATGCTTACCTGGTTAAAGTAGTAGAAAACTGGTGGTGTCCGTTCACACATGGCGAAAAAGAAAATTATAAAAATGGTTCTATCGATAAGTCTTTTTGGCATATTTATCCAGAAGATGCAGCAAAGCTACACCCTGATGATAAATGCAATCCTATCTTCACTGATGAGCATGATAAGGATTTAAAGTAACAACCACTTAAAAACGAAAATAAAAAGACTAAACATAGCCAATTAGAAAGCCTCCCCAGCAGGGGAGGGTTTTAAAAAAATGAGCATTAATTCTTAAACCTTCTCTTGCTAGAAAGTCCTTGTTTTTTATTGAGACTAAGGCTAGATAGATATATTTTACGTTATTATAATATTCGTGTTTATGGTTCATAAGCTGTCCTAGGAAACGAAAGTTTCAACTTTGTAAATAAAAAATAACCAAAATATTGTCACATTAAAAACAGCAAAAATTTAACGAGACTACATAATGAGCACTCAACCACAATTTATAACTAATACCAAAGGAGAAAAAATATCTGTCATTTTACCCTTAGCAGATTATCAAGAATTAATGGAAGACCTAGAAGATTTAGCTACTATAGCTGAACGTAAGGATGAAGTAGTCACACCTTTTGAGGTAGCTCTAAAAGAAATTGGTTACGACTCATAAAATTGAGATTAAACCTAGCGCGCAAAAAGAACTTAGCAAAATACCAAAGACCTTTGCCGTTAAAATCATAAAAAATAAAAACTTTAGCCGAAGATCCCAGCCCTGATGGATGTAAAAAACTGACAGGCGTAGAGTCTGCTTATAGAATTCGAATGGGTGATTACCGTATAGTATATTCAATTTATGACCAACAACTGATTATTCAAATCAGTCAAAATAGGACATAGAAAACACATATATAAATAATATAGATAGACTTAATGCTACTGTTCGAGACAGTAGGACATTGCACCTTTCTGTTTTACGACGACTTTACTTGCTATCTGCCTACTACGGCACGACTACTGACAAACAATAGAGGGTTATTTCTTTCCAGCACCCTTATTTGAAAACACAAAAATCAAACGTGATTATTTTTAATATTTCATGTATTATGCTCTGCCCTTGATAAAGATCATGTTATGCAAATAGGCCCTTACACTCTCCCAAACAAACTTATTCTGGCTCCAATGGCTGGAATTACTGACCGTCCTTTCCGCGAATTATGTCGGCAGTTTGGTGTAGGTCTGGCAGTGTCTGAAATGGTCGCCTCAAACCCTAGCTTGCAAAAGCATCGGCGAACTTTACTCAAAACTGATTATACGGGTGAGACGGGGATACGTTCTGTGCAAATTTTGGGAACAGACCCTCAACAAATGGCAGATGCAGCATTGCTTAATCAACAGCGTGGCGCTCAAATTATTGATATCAACATGGGCTGTCCAGCAAAAAAAGTTTGTTCAGTTGCCGCAGGATCTGCCTTACTTAGAGACGAACTATTAGTTAAACAAATCCTTGATGCTATTATTAATACTGTCGATATCCCGGTAACGCTTAAAATTCGTACCGGCTGGGATAAAAACAACAAAAATGCTATTAATATCGCCAAAATTGCTGAACAATCTGGCATTGCTGCCTTAACTATTCATGGAAGAACGCGAGCTTGTAAATTTATCGGCGAGGCTGAATACGACACCATAAAACAAGTAAAGCAAGCTGTTAGCCTTCCTATTATTGCTAATGGCGATATTACTGATGCACAAAAAGCCAAGCAAGTATTAAAATATACTGGTGCAGATGCCATTATGATAGGTAGAGCTGCTCAAGGTAAACCTTGGGTTTTTAAGGAAATTCAACAACAACTTAGCGGCAATACAAGTTATAAAAAACCATCAATTAATGAGGTTCAATTAGTCATTAATAATCATCTGGAAAAATTATATAGCTTCTATGGTGATTTAAGCGGTGTTAGAATAGCCCGTAAGCATATCGGCTGGTATTTTGATAATTTAGGTGGCCTCCTCCCTAGTGCTCTTAAAAAAGAAATATACCAAGCAGTTACCCCGTTACAACAAATATCCTTGGTTAACTTAGTATTCTCTAATACTGAGTTTTCCACCCTATAATGTATAGAAAGATATGGAATTAATGCATCAAAGCAGCAAAGTCATCAATATTGACAAAAAAAAAATACCGATTCCTTTATCAGTTCATGTAAAAAAAACGGTAGAACATTATTTTGATCAACTTAATGGTCATGATACTAGCGGTTTGCATGCCATGGTTATTAGTGAAGTAGAGAAACCACTTATCGAAGCAGCCTTAGACTATTGCGGACAGAACCAGACCAAAGCATCAAAAATTCTGGGCTTGAGTCGTAGTACCTTGCGTAAAAAATTAGACCTTTACGGCTTATCCTAAATACCAAATCCCCACCTTTAACCTTTTTGAGATTTTCATGAACAAAAAAATTACTCGCGCTCTAGTCAGTGTTTCTGACAAAACAGGGATCCTCGATTTTTGTCGAGAATTAGATACACTTGGTATTGAATTACTTTCTACCGGAGGAACGGCAAAGCTACTGGCTAAAAATAATGTCGCCGTTACAGAAGTCTCTGATTACACTGGCTTTCCTGAAATGATGGACGGTCGAGTTAAAACCTTACACCCTAAAGTTCACGGTGGGATTTTAGGACGACGAGGAATTGATGATGAAATCATGTCAAAAAACGGCATCAAACCCATTGATATGGTTATCGTTAATTTATACCCTTTTGAACAAACTGTTGCTAATCCAGATTGTGATTTAACCACTGCCATTGAAAATATTGATATTGGTGGCCCCACCATGATTCGTGCTGCTGCAAAAAATCATGCTGATGTCTCAGTGATTGTTGAGCATAATGACTATGCTGCAATTCTTGAAGAGCTTAAGGCCAATAATGCTAGTATTTGTGCAAAAACACGTTTTAACTTAGCACTAAAAAGTTTTGAACATACGGCCAAGTATGACACGGCTATTTCAGTTTACCTGGGAGCAATAAATAAGGTTCAATTTCCTGCAACATTAAACTTACAATTCCAACATACTCAAGCAATGCGCTATGGTGAGAACCCTCATCAAAATGCCGCTTTTTATACTGAGAAAAATCCTGCTGTTGGCACTATTGCAGCAGCAACACAAATACAAGGCAAAGAGCTATCCTATAACAATATTGCTGATGCTGATGCCGCTTTGGAGTGTGTTAAATCCTTTACAGAACACCCTACTTGCGTGATTGTTAAACATGCCAACCCATGTGGTGTTGCACAAGCCGAGGATATATCTAAAGCCTATGACTTAGCTTTTCAAACAGATCCGACCTCAGCTTTTGGTGGTATTATTGCTTTTAACCAGGAACTGGATGAAAAAACAGCAGCCGAAATTATTAATCGCCAATTTGTTGAAGTCATTATTGCTCCTGTTATTGGTGATGGGGCTAAAACTATTTTAACTGAAAAGAAAAATGTACGTGTATTAGAGTGTGGTATTTGGGATCAAAATAACAAAGCTGAACTTGATTTTAAACGGGTTGCCAGTGGCTTATTGGTACAAGATAAAGACTTTGGACAAATCACTCAAGATGACCTTAAAGTGGTTAGCAAACGCCAACCAACAGAACAGCAAATGGCTGATATGTTATTTTCTTGGAAAGTTGCTAAGTTTGTTAAATCCAATGCCATTGTTTATTGTAAAAATGGCCAAACCATTGGCGTAGGTGCAGGGCAAATGAGTAGAGTTTACTCGGCAAAAGTTGCTGGTATTAAAGCCGCTGATGAGAATTTAATTGTTGCTGGCTCAGCCATGGCATCTGATGCTTTCTTCCCTTTTAGAGATGGTATTGATGCCGCTGCTGAAGCTGGGATTACCGCCATTATCCAGCCAGGTGGTTCAATGCGCGACAATGAAGTTATTGAAGCGGCCAATGAACATAGTATTGCCATGGTATTTACAGGTATGCGTCACTTTAGACATTAAATAAATCACGAGAACCTCAATGAAAATCCTTATCGTCGGCAGTGGTGGCCGTGAACACGCCCTTGCCTGGAAAGCCAAACAATCATCATCTGTCAGTAGCGTTTTTGTTGCACCTGGTAATGCAGGTACAGCGATAGAAGACAATATTACAAATGTAGATATTTCTGTTGAAGATATTCCGACCCTTATTAATTTTGCGCAACAAGAAAATATTGCTTTAACCATTATTGGACCTGAAGTTCCTTTAGTGATGGGTATTGTTGATGCCTTTTCAGAAGCAGGCTTAAAATGTTTTGGCCCTTCAGCAAAAGCTGCTCAACTTGAAGGCTCTAAAACTTACTGTAAAGATTTTATGGCTAGACATAACATCCCTACAGCCGAATATCAAACATTTACAGAAACAAAAGCCGCCATAGACTATATCAAAATTAAAGGCGCCCCTATTGTTGTTAAAGCTGATGGTTTAGCGGCTGGAAAAGGAGTAATTGTTGCCGAAACAGAACAGCAGGCTATTACTGCTGTTGAAGATATGTTATCTGGCAATAGTTTTGGTGATGCCGGTCATCGCGTTATTATTGAAGATTTTTTAACGGGTGAGGAAGCTAGTTTTATTGTTATTGCTGATGGCGAAAGTGCTCTGGCTATGGCTACCTCACAAGACCATAAAGCCCGAGATAATGGCGACAAAGGACCTAACACTGGAGGTATGGGGGCATACTCCCCTGCACCTCTCGTTACCCCAGAAATTCATCAAAAAGTAATGGAAGAAGTTATCAACCCAACACTCAAAGGTATGCGAGATGATGGCGTACCTTATACTGGCTTCTTATATGCCGGGTTAATGATTAATAAAGAGGGTAGTATTAAAGTATTAGAATACAACTGCCGTTTTGGTGACCCAGAAACACAACCCATTATGATGCGCTTAAAGAGTGACTTGGTTGATTTATGTTTAGCCGCTTTAGACAAAAATTTAAACAACACTTCTAGTGAGTGGGATAAAAGACCCGCACTTGGTGTTGTTCTGGCATCGGGCGGCTATCCCGATAGTTATAAAAAAGGCGATAAAATTTCAGGCTTACCATTAGAAGAACAAGCTGATAGTAAAGTGTTTCATGCAGGAACAGCTGAAAAAGAGGGCAATATAGTAAGTTCTGGAGGTAGGGTTTTATGTGCTTGTGCATTAGGTGAAAACCTGGCTGATGCACAAACTAAAGCCTATAAATTAAGCCAGAAAATACATTGGGATAATATGTTTTATCGCACTGATATTGGGTTTAAAGCCTTATAAACTAAGGTAGCTAGAAATAAATAACCACCAGTTAAAATAGATAAGAAGCACATCATTAACTCTAAGGTATACGGAAACCGATGCGCTTCCTATCGTCAGCACATCCTACAAAATTTTATTATATTGACCTTAAAAATAGGCTTCTAACAAATTAGCCCCCTAGCAAACAATTACCCACCTAAAAGTTAAATTTATCCTTTCCCCTACTCGCTTTTTGGTTTTTGGCAACTCATGCCGCCAGTTTTGCTGAATTTCACCCGCCATTATTAACAAATCACCATGCCTTAACACCACATCAAAAACCTGTTGACTATGTTGATGGCGAAATTTTAGTAAGCGTTGCTCCCCCAAACTTAATGAAGCTATTAACGGCTTACTACCTAATTCTTTTTCATTATCAGCATGACAGCCCATAGAGTCGTCACCATTACGATATAAATTTGCCATAACGCTATTAAACTGACAAGGATAGATCGACTCGATTTTTTGTTTGACCGCCAGTAAAGCTTTAGTCCAAGGTAAAGGAAGATGATTTACCCCTGAATATTTATATTGTGCCTGTTTATCACCATACCAGCACATTAACCTTGGGACTTTTAGCCATCGACCATAAAGATGTATGCTTTCTTGTTGCCAGGCTAAACCTTGTAATAAAACGGCAAATAGTTGATCGGCTTCAACTTGTTGGTAAAATCGCTTTACTAAATAGAGCTCCCCATCATGCGGTAATATATTTTTCAAAAGTGAATTGTTGTTTGTAAATAAAAACTACGGCTCGCAATTGGTAAATTATCTTTATAGCTATTAACTGCAGCTTCTTTACCTTGTGAATCAAATACATTACGGACTGAAGTTGAAAAATCAATTATCTCAAAAAACCGTTTACTATTTAATGTTACATCAACTGTTTCATAGTCTTTTAATTTATTATTCGTACTGGTTGCAGGATTAAGCCTATGTCCAATCCAGTTTAATTGTGTCTGTAACTGCCATTTTGGCAAGAAATTCCAGGTTGCAGCCACATAAACTTGATGTTCCGGTACATTAGCGATTCGTCGCCTGGTTTGTTTATCTGTTGCATATTGCCAAGCATAATTACCTTTTAAATCCCATTGTTCATTAAGCTTCCAGCCCCATTCAAACTCAGCTCCATAAGCGGTCTGACCTTGAGTATTTACAACCGTGGCCACAGATGTTTTCTGAGCGATCAAATCCTTAATGTCATAATAATAAAAGTTACTTGCAAACCTTAAATTGCTTATTGGCCGATAATCAAATGCTAGTTCTATTGTTTCTATCATTTCAGGCTTCAGATTAGGATTACCATTAAATAATGCACTATTTTGTTGTTTTTGCTCTAAAAAGCTAGGCGCTCTAAAGGCCTGACCATATAAAACTTTAGCACTTAGTTGTTGATTAACTTCCCAAAGTAAAGCAACGCGGGGATTAAAGGTACTACCAAAATCAGAATAATCATCAAAGCGCACACCTGCCGTTAGTTGCCAGTCTGAGGAAATCTGCCATTCATCTTGTAAAACCACAGACCAAATCGTGCGGTAGGAATTAGGCATAAAAATAAATTGTGTCCCTGTTACATCTGTAAGCGTTCCATCGACTGAAGTTTCTGTTCCATTTAGTATACTCGTGCCAAAATTTCGCCGTTCCTTAGTCTGTAGTTGTTCATACCTAAACTCTGAACTTACTCGTAATAAATGGTCGTTAAAGCCTTTATAAATAGCACCCATTTCAAAAGAAAATACTTGGTTTTGAATCCCAATCTGATCAATAACCCCATTAGGAAATAAAGGAGTTCCAACAAAATTTTGGGGATTAACATTACCAGTAGTATCTATAGGCAGCCTGCTACCATCAGGAAAAAGATGTAAATTTGAATTAACATTAGTAAATAGATAACTGGCATGCGCTAACAATTCCCAATTTTCAATCAAATCTTCAGACGAAAAGCGTAAATCTGTTAAATAATTTTCACCATTAACTCGCCCTTTAGTATCCAAAGCGCCTGCCGTTCCAGCTCTTAAACCACCATCTACTTCATTAAAAGCCCAAAAATTTACATCCCAGTACTTACGCTGTAAATTTAAGTGCGCATCCCACCTTTCAGCTTTGGTTTGCATTTCATTAGGCGCTAAGGAAGCACTGGTACCAAGCTGTTTATCAAATTGTGATTGCGCATCACTATTAATTATTCGATCGCCATCATTATTATTATGTGCATATTGTATAGTTGCAGCCACATCCCAGCCTAAGCCATGGTCACTATGCAACCCCCAGACACTTTGAGTTCCCCATGAACCTGCACGAACTCCCACTTTGGTTCCGGCAATATCTTTAGCTTTTTTAGTCACAATATTAATAACCCCTGCAAAAGCATCGGCTCCATATAGTGCTGACCCCGGCCCTCTAATCACTTCAATTTGTTGAATGGCTTCTACAGGCAGTTGCATACCCTGCATAAAGCTACCTTTATAAGGGACTGAATAACGTGTACCATTTAATAACACTAAGACTTGATTATTAACACTATTTTGCATGCCTCGCATAGAGTAAACGGCATCATTTGTAACCGCCTGAATACTAACGTGAAGGCCTGGTACCGTTTCTAACACTTGAAATAGCTCTGTCGCCCCCATACTTTTAATTTGCTTTGCGGTAATCACTGAAGTAACAGATGCAGACTGATAAACAGGTTTTGCTGTACCTGATGCAATGGATACAGAGATATTTGCTAATTGCTCAGGAGACATGGAGAAAAAATCATCCATTTCTTCAGCAATAGAAGCACGGCTCATCAAGAAAAAGACACTCGCTAATATTCTTTGTTGAAATATTATATTTAGCTTCATCATAATTTCTCTGTTAAAATTTCCATAAATCTTACCCGACTCATTACAAAAATATAACGAGAGCTTTTAAAACACGCTCCCATTCTCTGCTGTTCTTAACCAACAACTCGAAATGCTACTCTATGTTTTTAGTCCCTTAGATAACGCGCAACAAATAACCTACCCATGTTACGCAGGGTTTTTGTTTCTGCTCAAATTATCTCAAGAGGCGCATAGCTGGCTACGTAACGATTGAGATTGTTTGAGCAGGGACAAAAAGACCAGCAAGGTGGGTGGGGTTATTTGTTGCGAATTGCCTTAGCTCTCCCACATTAAATATGCCAATCCACTTTAACATACACGCTAGGTTCAACATCTGTCGCCTGTGTATCCACAGTTGACCCACGAAACTCCCTATGCTTACCCAATAAATTTTGACCAACAACTGATAATTCCAACTCCTTGCGGGCTTGCCATGCTAGCCGTAAATCTATTGTTACATAGGGAACAACAGCACCTTTTCTGGATAAACTAGCTTCTTTTACCCTGCCCACATAGCGTACTGCTGTATCCAGTTTCCATTGTTCTGTCATTTGCCATAATGACCTAAGGTTAAACTGGTGATGGGGCGTGTCACCTTCATCTGCTTCTTCAGTAGTATCAGTACTTAATACCTCTTTATGCAGCTGCATTTGAATAAAAGAATACCCACCTTGTAAACGCCAGTTTTTATTTACCGCCCAACTAGTGGATAATTCTATCCCGTAGGTTTCACCATATAATTTATTTCCCAAAATTAAAGGAAAAAAACCGGGTAAGGTCGTTGATGATTTCTCAACCGAACGCAAATTATCATACTTATTATAAAAAACACTAAGATCAAAACTGAATTGTTTTTCTAAAAAACGGTAGCCCAGCTCATAAGCTATCAATTTTTCAGCTTTCATCTTTCTATTACCCTGTATAGCTAAAACCACTCCAGGAACTATTTGTCTGCGCTGTAAAAAAGCATCTTGCTCCACTCTACTAGGCACTCTAACGGCTCGAGAAACAGCCCCCCATAGACTATGCTTATCATACGGCTTCCAAAGCAAGCGAGCACTCGGCTGATATTCAAATCCAGTATAACTATTATGTTCAACTTTAGATCCAAGCGTTAAAATTAACTGCTCATCAATTAAGCTAATTTCGTCCTGGATAAATCCACTATATATTTGATCAGATCGCTTTTCTGAGGATAATGACATTAATGTTCCTGCTAAGGCTTTATCTCCTATATACCGAAACCCAGCACCCCAAACAAACTCTTGTTTCCAAAAACGATATAAACGATGCTGAAAATCTATATCAACCGTATCGCGCTTATCACTCACATAAAAGTGTTTTCTTTCAGCACGATCATAATAGGCTTGAAGTGTTAAATTGGCACCGTCTTCAAGGTTCCTGTCCCAACGCAATAAGACATGACTACCAAAAACTTCTGCCTTACTTGCAAATGTACCAAAAGGTGGAGTAGTCACGTTTGATATAGCTCTCTCCCCCTCTTCACCTGCATAAATTCCTGTTTGTATCGTTACCTTATCTTGTTGACTAGGTTCGCTATCTACCCTAAACCCAGCCCTCCCCATACGCCAATCATCGGCTCCATTTTCAGCCCTATCTTTTTCAAACCCTTTGGCATAGATTCGATACTGTGTATTTTTATTAATGTCCCCTCCATATCTGATACTTAACTGCCCTTTTTCTTTATTTCCTGCAAGAGCACTAAGCAACAACCCTGCACTGTCTTTTGCCTTTTTGGTAATAATATTTATGACACCATTAACTGCATTTGCTCCCCATAAAGTCCCCCCAGGGCCTCTGACAACCTCAATACGTTCTATATCTTGTAGAATAGTATCAATAGTATCCCAACGGGCCCCACCAAAAAAAGGAGAATATACCGTCCGCCCATCCACTAGAATTAATAATTTATTGGTAAAAATATCATTAAAACCACGAATAGAAATGGCCCATTTATTTGAATCAAGTTTAGCAACCTGAACGCCAGGCACCATGCGTAAAGCATCTGGAATTGTAGTAACGCCTGATCGTTTAATATCTTGCTGACTTACAACAAAAACCGATGATGCCGCAAAACTTTTCTTTTGTGGCTTTTTAGCGACGGAGGTAATTTCAATATCAGCCAGTTCTTCCAGGCTCATATCAAAAAAAGTATTCGCTAGTGTTTCACTTCTTAAATCGAAAGCAAAACCAAATAAGCATAAAGTAATCATTACCTGAAAAAAGCCACACCCATTTTTGCTATTTACAATATGACTCATAACAATTCATCTAGAGGCATCGGCTTTGCTATGCCATAACCTTGAGCATAATCCACACCTAATTTATTAAGTAGATTAAAAACCTCCTTATTCTCAACAAATTCTGCAATGGTCTTTTTACCCATAACATGGCCTACTTCATTAATTGATCTAACCATTGCTAAATCAACTTTATCCTCAAGAATATCTTTCACAAACAAACCATCAATTTTTAAATAATCAACGGGTAAATTTTTTAAATACGCAAATGAAGAAAGGCCGCTACCAAAATCATCCAAGGAAAAAGAACAACCCTTTTTTCTTAATTGCTGAATAAATTTTGTCGCGCTATTTAAACTGGAAATTGCCGCTGTTTCTGTAATCTCAAAACAAATTTTTTCGGTTGGAATAGCATGTTGTTTAAACATATTATTTATAAAGCTCAGCATGCTTTCATCAGATAGTGACAGCCCTGACAAGTTGATAGAACACAGTTCCAGTTTATCCAGACAGTCCTGATGGCTTGCTAACCACTCAAATAAGTGCGAAATAACCCACTTATCCAAATGAGTTGCTAAATTATAACGTTCAGCTGCAGGCAAAAAAGCACCAGGTGGAATAATATTCCCCTGTTCATCTAAAAATCGAACCAAGGTTTCAAAATGCAAACCTTCTTGGCTATGCTCTGCAATAGGAACAATAAGTTGAGCATATAAAACAAAGCGGTTTTCATCAAGTCCATGTTGAATTTTTTCTACCCATTGCATTTCACCTTGCCGTAAAGCCAGCTCCTCATCATCAGGTCTAAAAACATGCACCCGATTCCGGCCTTTTTCTTTTGCTGCATAACAAGCTGCATCGGCCTCTTTTAAAGCATCACCTGCATTACCAGTACTAGAGTTAATCGATGAAATACCAATACTGACACCAACAGAAAAACTTCTACTTTCCCAGGCAAATTGAAAGTCTCTAATTATATTCCTGAGCTTTTCACAGGCATGACAAGCTTCGTCCAATGAGCAGTTATTCATCAAAATACCAAACTCATCGCCTCCTAAACGCGCCAAAGTATCTTCTTTTCTGATTTGTTTCTTTAAAACATCACCTAATTGTCTTAATAGTTCATCTCCTGCCATATGACCACTGGTATCATTAACAACCTTAAACTGATCCAAATCTAAATAGCAAAGCGCATGATGTGTTCTATTGGTATGCGCCTGTTGCACTGATTGTTGAACAAGCCCATCAAACTCAACTCTGTTAACCAAATCAGTTAATGCATCATGACTCGCCTGGTAGACAATTTTTTCTGCTAACAGCTTGGTTTCTGTCACATCTTCACAAACCAGTAAAAAATCAATTTGCTGGTTTTCATTATTGATAATACGCGCTGTTTCTCTAACCCAAATCACCCTGCCATCACGACAAACCTGTCTAAGTTCTTGTTTATATATTTTATGCGGTGATGCTAAACACAAATCAAACAGCATTTTTGCAAGTAATTGATCTTCTGGGTGTACAAAGTCATAAATTGATCGACCTTGTAGCTCTTCACTACTTAAGTCCAACTGTTTAGCACCAAAACTATTCACTGAAACAATCATGCCATCTATACTCAAATGAAAAATCATCGTTGGATTATCATCATAAAGAGCTCGATAATGATTTTTAGCAACCGTTAGCTCTGTATTTTTCTGCTCTACCGTCTCAACCATCGCATTAAAAGCATCGACTAATTCACCTACTTCATCATCCCCCTGCTTTAAAGCGCGCAATGAAAAATCTTGCTTATGTGTGATTTTGTGTACAGTCGCTAATAGTTTATTGAGAGGACGAGTAATAACAAGCAATAAAGGTGTTGTTAATAAAAAAGTAACAACAGTTGCGACAAACAGCCCAACAAAAAGCAAAGTGATAGATTGTATTTTGCGTAAGAATTTTTTTTCAATATCAGCCTGGATATAGACTATACCTAGCGTCTCAGACTCTAACTCGACTAATTTATAAATGTGTAATTTTGTGTGGTCAAAATAAGTCTGTTGTCCAATATATTGCAAAGGACAAAGCTTACCTTGGTAACTTGGTGCCTTAAAATCACTAAATATCTTTCCTTGGCTGTTATAAATACAAGCTGATTCAACGGTTGTTACTTTCTCTAAAGGAGATAAATTTTCTTTGGCTAATTTTTGGTCATCAAAAGATAAAGCAGCCGTACTGCGATTTGCAATTAACTGTGCCATTGTAGATAATTCATCTTGTGCATTTTTCTTAAAATCTGAGGCTTCAAAGATGAGTAATAAAAAGGCTGCAATCACTAAACTAGAGATACTGGAAAAAAGTAGAATTGATAACAGTTTCTTTTGAATGGGAAGGTTTTGCAAAGGTTTAATCATGCTCACCTCCTACATAAACATCTGCCACTTCTAAAAGTTTTGCACTCACTTCTAAGCCACTTTCTCTAAGTCTCTGTAAGTTAATATGTAAACGTATTTTCCCCTCTCGCTTAAAAAATGAAATCATCCCTCCTTGATAGGTAAATTGCTTTGATTCTCCGACGGTTAATTTGAGAGGAAAAGAGTCAATGGTTAAAGCACCTGATATTAATATACCAGCCTGTGAAGGCTCTGCTGTATAGATAATATGACAGAGCCTAGCTTCAGATATTTTTTGAATTCGAATAAGCCGAATGGGCTTTCCCTTGACCAATCTTTTTTCGATAGGGTTTAAAATAGTTCCAAAGGGATCTTTGCCTAGAATACATAAATTAAATGTTTCTAATTTATTTTCAGGCCAGGTAATAAATTTAGTAAAATTATAAAGATAGCCTGCTTTAATTTTATATTCAATACTATTCTCTCCAGCAATTGACTGACTAAAAAATAAAGAACTTAAGATAAAAATGAATAGCCTCATTAAAATTTTTTTACCTTACAAAAACCAAACAAATCTTTATAAACTGCCTATTACCAATTAATTTCATTACTTTTCCAAAGGGTATATTTATCGGTGCATAAAAAATAGAAAAACACTTACGAGTATGTAAAAATTTAGCTCATTCACCACAGAGGGCAAGGAAAGCACAGAGCCATTTTGATCAAATAGCTTGGTACCATCCGTTTTCTTTATAGTTATTTAACTTCTTTATAATGCGAAATAGAGCAACCTTAATAAACCGTTACTCTAGCGTTTATTCTTTACTTTAACATCATTCTGAAACAATAAACCAAGTATAGATTAAAGTTTCAGCAATTCTACTCTGCCGAGAAAAAAGTATTAATTACCTTTATCATATAATGATGATCCTCAACTCCCGCACTTTCTCTTATACTATGCATTGCCCACATTGGGTTTCCTACATCAATTGATCTAATACCTAACTTTGCTGAGCTTATTGGGCCAATGGTGCTTCCGCAAGGAATATCTGTTCGGTGTGAATAGGTTTGATAAGGTACCTCACTCTCCTCACACCAGTGAATAAATTTTGCTGCCGAAATACTTTCAGTACTATATCTATGGTTAGCATTGACTTTAATAACCGGCCCTTTATTAACCGTTACTTTATGTTCAGGCTCATAAGCTAAAGGAAAGTTAGGCTGATAAGCATGTGCCATATCCGCACTGATCATAAAACTTTGTGCTAATGCTCGCCGGTAGTCTTCTTTATCAACCTCTAATGCAAAAGCAATCCGCTGTAAAACATCAGGTAAAAAACAGCCATTAGCTCCTTTGGTACTTTCACTGCCTATCTCTTCATGGTCAAAAAAAGCACCGACTAGAGTATTATCGGCAACTAAAGTCGCTTCATTTAACATCGCTTGTAAGCCTGCATGGCAGGAGGCTAAATTATCCAACTGGCTATCTGCATAAAATTGTTGCCTATCCCCCCAAAAACTACCTTTTTGAGTATCGTACACATTCAATTCCCAAGCTAAAATACTATCAACCTCTATGTGCAAAGCAGTTGCTAGTAACTTATCTAAAGACTTAGACGACAATTGCTCTGCAACAGACTCCGATAAAATCAAGGCCAGTTCATTTTGTTTATCTAACTTTAAGCCCTCTTCATTTACCATCCTATTCATATGAATAGCTAAATTAGGCAAGCGTAATAAGGCTTGGTCAAATTTAACCAATTGACTGGTAATACTGCCATCAACTTTCTTATAACTTACTCTACCGGCGAGACTTAAATCTCTATCTGTAAATGTTGCAAGGATGGGCCCCCCATAAATTTCCACCCCCAATCTAAGCAAGCCATCTGAATGTATAAGCGCATTTGGCTTTATTTTTAAGCTTGGGGAATCTGTATGTGCACCTAATATTCTATATCCTGTTTCTGCTAACGGCTTACTTCCCAGAACAAAAAAAATGATTGATGAATCATCTCTCACGACAAAATATCGCCCAGCCGGTTTAAAACACCATTTATCAGTCTCCTTAAGTTCTTTAAAACCAAATAAAATTAATTTTTTTTTTATATTTTTTACTGCATGAAAAGCACTTGGACTTTTATCAATAAAATCTAGTAATGCTTCAACTTGTTGGCGTGCTGTACTCATTTTTCTTGTAGCTCCAAAGAAACTGAATTAATACAATAACGTAAGCCTGTTGGTTGGGGCCCATCCTCAAACACATGTCCCAAATGCGCACCACACGATTTACATATTACTTCTACTCGTTTCATTCCTAGGCTATTGTCAGAAATTTGTTTAATATTATTAGCATCAATAATATTCCAAAAACTTGGCCAGCCAGAACCTGAGTTAAATTTAGTGTCAGAATCAAACAAACTTTTTCCACAACAGGCACATATATAGACACCCACCTTTTTACAATCAGTATATTTCCCAGTAAAAGGAGGTTCGGTTCCCTTATTTCTACAAACTTCAAATTGTTCAGCAGAAAGCATTTCTCGCCATTGTTGTTCTGTTTTTTGCTTGTCCATTATGGTTTCCAAATTTTATATAAAATTCATTCTACACTTAGGAACGTACACGAAACAACTTACCGATTTCTAACTTGTCTTTTTGCTCCAAGTGAAATGCTCTCACTCCACCTGAAACAAAAACCCTACGTTATAATTTCGGGAAGTTATTCCGTACACATTCCTTAACTTTAACGCCTATAAAGGTTTATTCATACTAACAGCTCTGTGACACAAAGATCCCTCTCAGAAAAACTGTCATAAAAAATATGTTATAATCCGAAAATATTTGTTTCTAAATAGAGAATAATCATGACCGAAATGATGACTGCTGGTATAGAGCTAATGTTTATAGGGATGGGAATAGTTTTCGCCTTTTTAGCTTTACTCATTGTAATGATAAATATTATGACAGCAATAATTCAACGCTTCTTTCCAGAAGAGCCTATCACAGCAACAGTTCCAACATCGGCTTTGACTAGCCACACTGATGTCGGCACTATTGCTGCCATTAGTGCAGCGGTACATAAATACCGTAACAAACATAAATAATTTATTTTATAGGAAACTTAAAGCCAGCCCACAAAGTAGGCTTTAATAAAACTGACCCAAAAAAGTCACAGGAGATAAAATATGGCAAAGGTTAACAAACCTTTAGGTATTACAGAAGTTGTTTTGCGAGATGCACATCAGTCAATCTTGGCAACTCGTTTGCGTATCGAAGATATGCTTCCCATTTGTGAAAAATTAGATCAAATAGGTTATTGGTCTATTGAATCATGGGGTGGTGCAACATTTGATGCTTGTATTAGATACCTAGGTGAAGACCCCTGGGAAAGATTGCGTTTGTTAAAAGCAGCGATGCCCAATACGCCACAACAAATGTTATTTCGTGGCCAAAATATTTTAGGCTATCGTCACTATGCAGACGATGTAGTTGATAAGTTTGTTGAGCGATGCGCTATAAATGGTATGGATGTATTCCGCATTTTTGATGCGATGAATGATATGCGTAATATTGAACAGGCGGTTAAAGCTGTTCTTAATACTGATGCACATGCTCAGGGTACAATTTCTTACACTACCAGCCCTTTTCATACTATAGATAAATGGGTCATTCAAGGAAAACAGATTGAAGATATGGGAGCCCATTCTATATGCATCAAAGATATGGCCGGCTTATTAAAACCTTATGACGCTTTTGAATTGGTAACAAAACTAAAGCAAGCAACTGATATTCCAGTACACCTACATTGCCATGCTACTACAGGCCTAAGTGTTCCAACCATTATTAAAGCAGCTGAAGCAGGCATTGATAATGTTGATACCGCTATTTCTTCCTTAAGCATGACTTATGGCCATAGCCCTACAGAAACCATTGTTGCAAGTCTAGAAGGTCAAGAGAGGGAAACAGGTTTAGACCTCATTAAACTTGAAGACATTGCGCATTATTTTAGAGATATTCGGAAAAAATACGCAGAGTACGAAGGTAGCTTAAAGGGTGTTGATAGTCGAATCCTAATCTCTCAAGTTCCTGGCGGCATGTTAACCAACATGGAGAGCCAACTTAAAGAACAAGGAGCGGCTGATAAATTTGATGAAGTATTAAAAGAGATTCCTAGAGTCCGTGAAGATTTGGGCTTTATTCCTTTAGTAACTCCAACTTCACAAATTGTTGGAACTCAAGCTGTACTCAACGTTATTGCAGGTGAGCGTTACAAAACAATTACCAAAGAAACAGCGGGCGTATTAAAAGGTGAATATGGTGCGGCACCTGCTACTGTAAATAAAGATTTACAAGCCCGTGTACTCGATGGTGAAGAGGCTATCACTTGTCGCCCAGCCGACCTGATTGAAGCAGAAATGCACAAACTGATTGCTGAAGTCAAAGAAAAAGCAAAGGTCGAAGGGGTAAAACTGGCTGAAAATATTGAAGAAGATGCTTTAATTAATGGCCTTTTTGCTCAAGTTGGCTGGAAGTTTATTGTCAATCGCAACAATCCTAGTGCTTTTGAAGCTGCACCAGACCCTGAAGCATTTACCGCTACAAAAGCCTCGGTAGAAAGTACCCCCACTGAAACCTACTCTGTAAATGTAGATGGAAGAAACTTTAATGTAGCAGTTGGGCCTGGAGGCTCAAATATTAGCGTACATCAAACAAGTAATACCCAGGTAGCACCGGTTCATAGTCATGGTGAAATAGTTGAATCACCTATGGCAGGTATTATCTTAAAAATGAATGTTTCGCCAGGTTCTCAAGTTTTATCAGGTGATATTGTTTTAATTATGGAAGCTATGAAAATGGAAACCGAGGTTCGCTCAAAAATAGCGGGAACTGTTAGCCTGCTTAATGTAAAAGAGGGCGATACCGTTACCGTTGGTGAAGCTTTAATCACGCTATAATTATCTATTAAAAGTAGAATACATGACTATTACAATACAGCTTAAGACTAAAATTTTGTAGAGCAGGCTTCAGTCCGCTATAGAGCTAGTTTATACTCCTTATTGCGGACTAAAGTCCGCCCTACAATTATAAGCTGTGTTTTGTTAAAAGTCATGAAAGTACATTTGTCTCACTGAATCTAGTGAGACAAATAGTTCTTTAAAAAGCTTTATACCCCATAACTTAATCTAAAAATACAAACGCTTTATGGAAAATCTTAGTTCCCTATGGGAAAGCACAGGTCTTTACAACTTTTCAGGCCCACAAGCCTTTATGATGTTAGTGGGCTTTTTATTATTATTTTTAGCCATCAAAAAAGGCTTCGAACCTCTACTCTTACTTCCAATGGGTTTTGGTGCTATTTTAAGTAACATTCCCGTTGCAGGAATTGCTGAAGAGGGTGGTATTTTATATTACTTATATTTTGGCATTGAATCAGGGGTTTTTCCTCTACTCATCTTTATGGGAGTAGGTGCGATGACTGACTTTGGTCCCTTACTAGCCAACCCAAAAACTTTATTGTTAGGAGCTGCTGCACAATTTGGTATTTTTTCCACTCTTTTAGGTGCCTTGGCCTTAAACCTGATTCCAGGTATGGAGTTTTCTTTTAAAGATGCAGCTGCCATTGCAATTATCGGAGGTGCAGATGGGCCAACAGCCATTTATGTTGCCTCAAAGCTTTCTCCTGAATTACTCGGTGCTATTGCGGTTGCTGCTTATTCCTATATGGCTTTAGTGCCTTTAATCCAGCAACCCATTATGCGCGCTTTGACCACTGAAGAAGAACGTAAAATTGAAATGCAACAACTCCGTGTGGTTAGCCAAACAGAAAAAATTATCTTTCCCCTGATGCTGTTAACACTTTGTGCTGTATTACTACCTTCTGCCGCACCTTTAGTGGGCATGTTTTGCCTGGGTAATTTAATGAATAGCTGTGGAGTTGTCGAAAGATTAAGTAAAACATCCCAAAATGAACTTATCAATATTGTTACCATCTTTTTAGGACTTTCTGTAGGCTCAAAACTAAGTGCCGACCATTTTCTAAAAACTGAAACACTCGGTATTTTAGCTTTGGGGGCCATTGCTTTCTGCATTGGCACAGCATGCGGAGTACTTATGGCAAAAGTGATGAATAAATTCAGTAGTACACCTATTAACCCTTTAATTGGTGCTGCTGGGGTATCGGCTGTTCCCATGGCTGCAAGAGTAGCCAATAAAGTAGGGTTAGAAAGTAACCCTCACAATTTTCTACTGATGCATGCGATGGGGCCTAACGTAGCAGGTGTTATTGGTTCAGCTGTTGCGGCAGGTATTTTATTAAGCCTAGTTAAATAATTGCTTATTCCGTGCACGTTCCTTACCTTGCTAATTTATTATCAAACTATAAGTTAAAGGCTAAGACTTTGTAGAGCGGACTTCAGTCCGCTCTACAATCATAAGTTGTGGTTTGTTAAGAGGCATAATTTTCATTTATCCGTCCCCTCCTGCTCCAGCGGGAGAAGCTACCACTTCAGTTTTTCAAATACTTTGTTGTCAATTTAAAAACGACAGGACTTAATAAAACAAGGGCAATTAGATTAGGAATTGCCATTAAGCCATTCATGACATCAGCCATTAACCAGATAACATCTAGTTTAGCCACTGCACCAACAGGTATTGCGCACAACCATAAAATTCGATAAGGCCAGATGACCTTTACTCCAAATAAAAATTCGGCACAACGCTCACCATAATAGCTCCAACCTAATATAGTGGTAAAGGCAAATACCACCAAACCAAAAACAACAATATACCCACCCCAGCCAGCTATTCCAGTATTAAATGCCAGTGTTGATAATGCTGCTCCTGTTTCTCCACTTGACCAGGCTCCTGTAATAATAATAACCAAAGCAGTCATAGTACAAATCACCAAGGTATCTATAAATGTACCCAACATTGCGACCATACCTTGCTGAACAGGACTGTTGGTCTTAGCCGCTGCATGAGCAATAGGTGCGCTACCTAGGCCAGCCTCATTAGAAAAAACACCTCTTGCCACACCAAAGCGAATGGCCGCCCAAACGGTAGCCCCTGTAAATCCACCGACCGCTGCAGTTTCTGTTAATGCACTGGAAACAATTAACCACAAAGCATTCGGCACTTTCTCTATATTTATAAAAATAACCAGCAGTGCTCCCACTATATATGCTACAGCCATAGCAGGAACAAGTTTAGATGCAACAACAGCAATCCGGTTTAAACCACCTAAAATAACAGCTGCCGAGAAAATTGTTAACACAACTCCTGTCTGCCAGACAGGGATATGAAACGATGCTTCAACAGCATCAGCAACAGAATTTGCTTGTACCATATTACCAATACCAAAAGCAGCCAGTGCGCCTAATAAAGCAAAAATCACAGCAAAAAAATGCCAATTTTCACCCAGGCCATTTTTGATATAATACATAGGACCACCGACATAGCGCCCTTCTTCATCAATCTCTCTATACTTTACCGCCAATACAGCTTCAGCATATTTTGTCGCCATCCCAAATAAAGCCGTCATCCACATCCAAAAAACTGCACCAGGTCCACCCAAAGCAATAGCAGTAGCAACGCCAGCAATATTACCTGTACCAATCGTTGCTGATAAAGAAGTCATTAATGCTTGAAAAGGTGATATTTCCCCTTTTTGATTATTCTTGCGTGTATTCCAAAGCAAAATAAATGCTTTACCAGTATAACGCCAGGGAAATAGCTTTAAGCCAACTGTCAAAAATACTCCTACACCCAATAAAAAGGCCAGCATAACTGGCCCCCACACTAAGCTACTCAGTTGAGTTAACAACTCTTCAAGCTTATTCATCTTGATAATTTATTTGCTTCTTCCGCTTCATCATAATCGACACCTACACTAATAATAAAACTGGTTGCCTGCTCAATATTCATCTTTGATTTAACAACTTTGGATTTATGCACAATAACGGTAAAACCCGAGGTGGGGTTAGGTGATGTAGGTACAAATAAAATATACATGTCGTTTTCTTTATTTGTAACATAAGCGGGAACCCATAGACCTTCCTTGGGGTATTCAATATAAACCACCTCTCTTGCTTCCTTCAGCTCATGTCCTGAGAACATATTAACTACTTTTTTAATAACCCTATAGATAGTATTTAAAAGAGGGATTCTATCAATAACCGTATCAATACCTGAAATAATCCACGACTTACCCACGATACTCAACCGGTAGCCTACATAAGTAAATACCGTAAAACTACCTACAAATATGATAACCGTGATTAAATAATTATCATAATAGCCATAAACAAATCGAATTAAATCAGAAAATCGGTCATTTAAAAAGAATACAATTTGACCAATCACATAGATAGGTAAAAATGCCAGAATACCAATCAGAAAGTAGTTAAATATTTTTTTCATGCTCATACCTTTTTTAATAATTATTATAGTTGTTACAACCTTCGTTCCCACCGGGGACGGTGGGAGCAAGAAAACATTACTGAGAACCGTTATTTAAAAATAAGTAAAATACCTGAAATCAGTAGAAAAACAGCAAATAACTGTTCATATTTTGTATTATCTATTCCGCTATAAACAAACTCTTCTGTGAGTAAAAATACCAACACACCTATCTGTAAAAAACTCATATTATCAGCATAAGACAACTCAAAATGACTACCTATCAAAAATAAGGTAATAAGCTGAAATAGAGCAAAGCTGGCATAACAAATAGCAACAGTCACTCGCGTGGTATTTTTACTATATCCTTTTCCATGTACGATTGCGGTTAATAAAGATCCACCTAAATTGGTCATCCCATGAACTAGACCCATCACTGCAAGATAAGTTTTTTCATACTTAATCATTTGTTGCAGTCTTTGTTCAATAACAGGAAAAAAACTTTTTAATGCAACCAGAACCAAAAAACCACCCACTAATAAGCCAATACTTATTTTGCTAGAGCTTACAAAAAACAAAAATACCACTACTAATGGAATACTATAAACCAACACTCGTTTATAAAACGTAGCATCAATAAACTGGTAGTGTTTAATGATTTGTAAAGAATTTATAGCAATTGAGATAGGCAATAATACACTTAATGCATTAATAAAATCATAGCCCAGTATAAGTAGAATAGGCGTACCAAATAGCAAAACACCTACACCAAAAACGGATTGAATAACAGCAGTTATAATAACTGTAAATAGAATATCAACTGGCATTTCTTTCTCTTTTATTATTTTTTATAAGGAAAGTATTATCACCTGGCTCGTTTAATGAGTCAGGTCAATGTAGACTCAAGACACTTCCCAATGGCAATACTTAACAAAGCTTCCACTTCCCCCATTCCCATTTCAACTTCTTCAGCAATAACATCTGTGTGATCAGTATATTCAACAAAACCTACCGCAATATCAACAGCATCTTTTCTAGGTGTGGTTACATTAACAAAAATATTCCGTTTAATTCTTTCTGCAATAATTTTAGCTCTATCAAGAGATATTCCTGGTAAGGCCAAAACAAAATCTTCTTCTCCTACCCTTGCAGCAATATCTAGTCCTGTTCGAATGTCCTGCTTAAGTGTTTCAACAACTTTAAACAGTGTAGTATCCATCTCATACTCTGCTAAATGATGTTTATTTTTAAAATCCGTTAAACTAAGGTACAACAATGAAAAAGGCATTTCATTCCGCTTTGAGTTATCAACCTTTTCCTGAAGTCGCTCAAGTACACTTTCTCTAGCTAATAACTGCGTTAAAGGATCTATCGCTATATGTTCTTTTTCTAGTGCTTCCTGAGCCTCAAGTCTTAAAACATTAATAATACCTAAGGAACAAGCCAGTAATACACCTAATATCCAAGTAAAGTACCACATGCGTCCTCCTAATAAAGTGTATGATTATTTTTTCGAACATGCTCAACAGTCACTTTACCCCGCAAAACCCGAAATACCCAGCTGGTATAAATTATAATCAGTGGTAAAAAAATGACTGTTGCCCAAAACATAACATTTAAGGTTTTTATACTAGAACTTGCATCCCAGACTTTTAAGGAACTATTTAATGAAAGACTAGAAGGCATAAGAAAAGGGAACATAGAACATCCTGCCGTCAATATAATGCTCGCAATGGTAATACTACTAAAAACGAAAGCACTCCCTGGCTTATCAGCCCTAGAAAGTACTAATGCAATTATTGCTGAAATAAAAGTTGTAACAGGAACCGCCCATAAGCTGGGAAGGTGACCATAGTTGTCTAGCCATAAGCCAGGCTCACGTTTAACAAACTTAGAGAGAGGGTTAGATGCCCCATTAGTCAATACCTCTGAGGTAATATGATAGCCATTAAGATTAACAATCCAAAGACCTGCCAAGGCAAATAAAACCAAAGTGCTCATAGTAAATATAAGTACAGCTTTTTTAGCTCGCCAATTAATGCTATCAATTGTTTTAATCTGCAGGTAAATAGCACCATGCATAGTAAACATAGACAAACTTAATAGCCCTGCTAATAAAGCAAAGGGATTTAATAAGCCCCAAAAAGTACCCGAATATATAATACGCATATCACTACTTTCAAAATAAAAAGGAATACCTTTTAATAGATTTCCAAAAGCAATACCTAGCACTAAGGATGGAACAAAGCCTCCAACAAATAATGCTCTATCCCAATTTTCACGCCATAAGGGTGTTGCAACTTTACTCCGGTAATCAAACCCCAAAGGACGTAAAAATAAAGCAAACAAAGCTAATAGCAAGGCAAAATAAAAGCTTGAAAAAGTTACCGCATAAACCGTTGGCCAAGCAGCAAATAAGGCACCGCCAGCCATAACAAACCAGACTTGGTTACCTTCCCAGGTTGATCCGATAGCATTCAATATAACGCGTCTTTCATCATCATTTTTCCCCAAGAAAGGCAATAATATACCGACACCTAAATCATAGCCCCCCATAATTGCGAAGCCAATAATTAGAAATCCTAAAAAAGCCCACCAAATAATGCGTAAAGTTTCATAATCAAAAATCATCATTAACCTCTTTGGTCTACTTCAAAATGATAGCGCCTTTTATGCAAGCTACTCGGCCCCAGCTTAATATATTTCAGCATTAAAAACATTTCTATTACTAGGAAAACAGTATAGAAAAGAATATAACCTGACAGACTTAAAATAATATCCCATTTAGTTAAAGATGAAGTGCTTAAAAAAGTAGGTAGTACTTCTGCAATTGACCAAGGCTGCCGCCCAAATTCAGCAACAAACCACCCTGTTTCACAAGCTATCCAAGGAAGAGGAACGGTATAAAGACTTAATTTTAAAATCCAGTCCTTTCTACATTTCCTAATCGAACTTGCTATTACAGCAATGGTAAAAACAATCAGCATAATAAAACCACTGCCAACCATCACCCTAAAGGTCCAGAATAAAGGAGCCACATGAGGGATTGAATTTTTTACTGCCAGCGCAATTTGTTCATCAGTCGCATCAACAACATTTTCTGTATAGCGTTTTAATAATAAACCATAGCCCAATTCATTCTTTACTGATTCAAACTCTGAAATTAAAGCTTTATCTTTATTACCGTCCCTCAGTTGTTGCAATAACCCATAAGCTTTTATACCATTATGAATATGCTTGTTATTATTCTCTAAAATTTCAGTTAACCCAATAATAGGCGTATCAATAGACCGCGTACCAATCAAGCCCAAAACCCAGGGTATTTTTATTGCATAATGCGTTTTCATAGCCGCTTGATCAGGGAACCCTATCACGGTAAAAGCAGCCGGTGCTTCCACAGTATGCCACTCGGCCTCAATGGCTGCTAACTTAGCTTTTTGCACTTCCCCATCGGTATAACCACTTTCATCGCCCAGCACAATAACGGATAAAACCGCAGCAAAACCAAAGCCCGCAGCAATGGTATAAGAACGTTGAGAAAAGGCTGAATCACGCCCTTTTAGCATATAGTATGCACTAATCGCTAAAACAAAGGCTGATGCCGTTGTGTACCCAGCAGCAACGGTATGTACAAACTTGACTTGAGCCGCAGGATTAAATAGTAAGGCTGCGAAACTTGTCACTTCCATCCGCATTGTTTCGTAATTAAATTCAGCACCAACAGGATGTTGCATCCAGCCATTTGCCACTAAAATCCAAAGTGCAGATAAATTTGAACCCAGTGCAACCAACCATGTAACTATTAAGTGTTGACCTTTACTCAGTTTATCCCAACCGAAAAAAAACAAGCCAACAAAGGTAGACTCCATAAAAAAAGCCATTAAACCTTCAATAGCTAAAGGTGCGCCAAAGACATCCCCCACATAATGAGAAAAGTAAGACCAGTTCATTCCAAACTGGAATTCCATAGTTAAACCAGTCGTTACCCCTAAAGCAAAATTAATTCCAAAGAGCTTGCCCCAGAACTGGGTCATATCTTTATAAATCTCTCGGCCAGTCAATACATAAGTTGATTCCATAATAGCCAAAAGAACCGATAAGCCTATGGTAAGAGGTACAAATAGAAAGTGGTATAAGGTAGTAACAGCAAACTGCCAGCGGGACAGCTCCACAACTGCATCTGTAATCATGTATTGTCCTTTGTATAACTGAATTTAAATAAATATCTTAAGAATAGGCTATCAACACATAGCTGGCAAGCAGTAATCTAGAGTAAAATAGCTAAAATTCAAAATAAAGAATAATTATTTTATTCCTTTTAGCCTAGATAAAACAATGATTATAGTTATATCTCCCTCAAAAACTTTAGACTTCTCAGAGAGTCAATTCCTGCCACATACTCTACCGAGGCAGTTAATACAAAGCCAGATGCTGATTAATACCGTTAAACAACTCAGCACAGAAGAGTTATCTAGCTTAATGAAGATCAGTGATAAATTAAGTCAGCTCAACTGGCAACGTTATAGAGACTTTTCCACTCCTTTTTCCTTAAGTAATGCAAAACAAGCCTTACTCGCTTTTAAGGGTGATGTATACGGAGGGATTGACTCAGCTAATTACACTGAAGAGGATTTTAATTTTGCCCAACAACATTTAAGAATTCTATCGGGTTTATATGGTGTATTAAGGCCTTTAGACCTTATACAAGCTTATCGTTTAGAAATGGGAACACGCTTACAAAACCCACAAGGGAAAAATTTATATGAATTCTGGGGGCAACAGCCTACCGAACTTATTAACCAGGATTTTAATAATAAAGAATCCCCTGTTTTACTTAATTTAGCCTCGACTGAGTACTTTAAGGTTATTAAACCCAAGCTGTTGAATGCTAAAATATTAACCTTGGCTTTTAAAGAAAATAAAGCAGGGGCATATAAAACCATTGGTATTCATGCCAAACGTGCCCGTGGTTTGATGACTAACTTTATTATTAAAAACCGATTAACTAAAGCTGAGCAAGTTAAAGCTTTTAATTTGGAAAGCTATAGTTTTAATGAACCTTTATCTTCAGAAAAAGAATGGATTTTTAGCCGAGGTTAACAACTTATTAATTCTTCAACACATTAATTATCCTATGCATTCAGCGTCTACCTTAAGAAAAAAAATTATACTTTTAAGCTTATTTTTATTGTCTTACTCAGTAACTATTTTTGCTGAAGTTCAAAATAGCAATAAAGCTATTTCTAATGCCTGGGAATTACCCGCTCTCATTCTTGATGATTTAGATGGACAAAAACATAATTTATATGACTGGCATGGTAAAGTTATTATGCTTAACTTTTGGGCAACCTGGTGTGGCCCTTGTCAAATTGAAATACCCGACTTTATTGATTACCAAACACGTTATCAAGATAAAGAACTACAGATAATAGGGATTGGTCTTGATAAAGTAAGAAAATTAAAAAATTATGTTCGAACGGTTGGTATTAATTATCCTATATTGCAAGCTGATCCAGAATTACAATATTCACTATTAAAACAATGGGGCAACCCTTTTGGTATATTACCTTTTACCATCATTATTGCTAGAGATGGGCATTTAGTCTTTATGCAACAAGGCATTTTAAATAAACAATCTTTTGAGACTTTTGTTAAGCCTTTGTTAGAGCCTACTAAGAAATAAGCTAAGCAATTGAATCAATCCATAAAAGCTATTCTTGTCTTCCTTATTCTTATGTGGGGAAGCTATTTTTTATCTTTTCTATTTCCATTACAGCAGTTTGGTCTCGTACCTAGGAGCCTGTCCGAAAACAGCCAAGACAAAGGAATATTTGTAATCAATTTTTGAAAAAAAATTAAAATTATTTTTAATAATCAATTTATTTTTCAAAATTAGCTTGAAATTGTCATTTTTACACCTTTTTCTCCT
>JAJRUF010000175.1 GCA_024277935.1 Gammaproteobacteria bacterium | reverse complement strand
CGAATATTTTGTCTGATGACTGGGCTTTCAGCTGAAATAACGGCCTCAAATAATCGACGCTCATGCTCTAAACCTTGCAGTTTAAAAATTTGATCAGAGGCAAGGACTAATCCTCTAATCCGTCGTAGCTCAATAACTGATTCAACTGCACCCGCAAAAACTAAGCGATCATTTTTTTGGATAATGGTGTTGGGTGAAATAACCGGAAAAAGTTCACCATTACGGATGATTTCTATTAAAAATAGCCCCGGTAAATGTCGTAAACCTGCATCTTGAATAGTTTGTCCAGATAACTCACATATTGGTTGCACCTGCATTTCAATTAAATATTCACGGACAGCATTAAAGTTTTCAGTAGAACCTTGTCTATCTGCTAGTAAATAAGGTCTAGCGATAATTAGGTATAAGCATCCCACTAGAGTAATGGGAATACCAACAGCAGCGAGTTCAAATAGATGAAACCCTGGTAAGCCTGATTGACGGATTAAACTATTAACTACTAAATTGGTGCTGGTGCCGATCAAGGAGCAGGTTCCACCTAAAATAGAGGCGTAACTCAAAGGTAAAAGAAAGTGGGAGGGTTTAAATTGACTACGTTTACACCAGTCTTGTATCGCTGAGGTAAACATTGCTACAACAGGGGTGTTGTTAACAAAAATACTAATACTTGCGGCCGGAATAAGTAATCTTAATTGGGCAATCGTTTGATTTTTAGGCTTACCTAATAATAAACGACTCACCCAGGCAATAGCACCTGTTTCTCGTAAGCCAGAAACAACGACATATAAAATAGCTATCGTTGCAATACTAGGGCTGGATAAGCCGGCTAAGGCTTCAGCAGGTGTCAGGATATTACTCAGTAATAATAGAGATAAAGCACCTAATAATACAGTATCAGCAGGAAAACGGTTAGTTGCTAATAATAGTAATGAGCTGACTAAAATAATTGAAACAGTGATAAGGTCAATAGAAATCAAAATTTGTCCATAAAGTTTTGCTTAAGCTATTTTTATCCATTTTTAAACATAACATTATATACTTTAAAACCAAGAATACATGCCGATAAGAACAGGGTTATTGAATTGGCAAAAATAAGTGCATTATCAGCTTTTTTTATGCCGTAGATTAACCATAATAAAACACCGGTGGTAAACATTGAGTACATAGTTAAAGACAGTGAGCTGGTATCTCGTGTTTTTAAGGTCAAAAGGGCTTGAGGTAAAAATGAAGCGGTTGTTAAAAATGCGGCACAATAGCCTAATATTTCAGTGGTGCTCATGTTGATAGTGGTGCAAAGATTATCTAAGTAGGGGGTAGGGCGGACTTAAGTCCGCTCTACAGTTTGTTACTTTAACCCGCTGCAATACCAGCAATGTTATAACCACCATCAACATAAGTAATTTCCCCTGTAATTCCTGATGCAAGGTCTGAACGTAGGAATGCGGCCGCATTACCTACTTGATCAATCGTTACATTTTGCTTCATGGGGGCTGTATCAGCGGCTTTACTCAGCATAGACTTAAAATTATTAATACCTGCAGAAGCTAAGGTTCCGATAGGGCCGGCTGAAACAGCATTTACACGCGTACCTTCAGCACCCAAGGCCGCTGCCATATAACGGACATTCGCTTCTAAACTGGCTTTTGCTACCCCCATTACGTTGTAATTAGGGATAGCACGTTCAGCCCCTAAGTAACTTAGAGTCAATAAGGCACCATTGCGTCCTTTCATCATATTTCTTCCGGCTTTTGCTAAAGCAGTAAAACTGTATGAGCTAATATCATGGGAAACTGCAAAATTTTCCCTAGTCGTTGCTTCTACATAGTCGCCATCTAAAGCTTCGCGTGGCGCAAAAGCAACTGAATGCACGATACAGTCAAGGCCATCCCAATACTTACTCAGTTCACTGAACACATTGTTGATTTGCTCATCGCTCGATACATCAAGTTCTATATTAATATTAGAATCACATTCACCAGCCATTTTCACAACACGATCTTTTAACCGGTCATTTTGATAGGTAAAAGCTAATTCTGCACCTTCACGATGCATTGCCTGAGCAATTCCCCATGCAATTGATTTATTACTGGCTAAACCTACAATAAGAACTTTTTTACCCTGCATGAACCCCATTTTTATCTCCCGAGCTATTTGTTTGTTAGAATAACAGAAAGTATAACAAAGGAATGGAACAAAAAATAATGTATACGCTCTTTCTGACTATTTTTATCCTGTTTTTAACAAGTTGTGATGTTTCACAGTTGAATAATCCTTATCCACCTAATAAAACCGGCAAATCGATTCTTTACTCTTCATTTTCAGAACGTCCTAATCACTTAGACCCTGCTATTTCATACAGTGCTAATGAAAATGTATTTATTGGTCAGATTTATGAACCCGCTTATCAGTATAATTATTTAAAGCGGCCTTATCAATTAGAGCCATTAACAGCAACTAAAATGCCTGTTATTGAGTATTTTAACCTACAAGGAGATAAGGTGGATGGTCGTGATATTGGGTCTATAGCTTTTACTGATTATACAATTACTATCAAACCAGGTATCAAATATCAGTTTCATCCTGCCTTTATAGAGGCTAACCGCAAATTAAGGCCGGAACAAATTGCAGAAATTAATGCACTGAGTGACTTTGACCAGCTAGGAACAAGAGAGTTAATTGCTGCTGATTATGTCTATCAAATAAAAAGATTGGCCGATCCTAAAAAACAATCTCCTATTGCGGGTGTAATGAAAAACTATATCCTAGGGTTTGATGAATTTTCTAAACAAATAGGTGAGCAGTCGGTTAGCTTAAAAAATATTTCAGGGGTTGAGGTTCTTGGTCGTTATCGTTATAAAATCCGAATTAAAGGTAAGTACCCACAATTTAAGTTTTGGTTGGCAATGCCTTTTTTTGCTCCAATGCCATGGGAGGCGGAAGTGTTTTATCAACAGCAGGGCTTAAGTGATAAAAATATTTCTTTAGACTGGTTTCCTGTTGGGACGGGGCCTTATTACCTGACGGAAAACAATCCAAATCAGCGTATGGTCTTGGCTAAAAATCCAAATTATCACGAGGATAAATATCCTTCTGAAGGCGAAGCTGGAGATAAAGAAAAAGGCTTGTTACTTGATGCGGAAAAATTAATGCCTTTTATAGATAAAGTTGTCTATACCCTGGAAAAGGAAACTATTCCTTATTGGAATAAGTTTTTACAGGGTTATTATGATGCTTCGGGTATTTCGTCTGATAGTTTTGATCAAGCTGTGCAGTTTATTGGTGATGGTGATGCAAAACTCACGGATACAATGGAGGCTAAGGGAATAAGGTTACAGACTGCCGTCACTACTTCTATTTTTTACTTGGGTTTTAATATGTTGGATCCTGTTATTGGAGGGGGGTCAGTTAGCGCAAGAAAAATCCGTCAGGCAATTTCAATTGCTATAGATTATGAAGAGTATATTTCTATCTTTCAAAATGGCCGTGGATTGCCTGCACAAGGTATGTTGCCTTATGGAATTTATGGCTATGAGGAAAATAAAGCAGGTATTAACCCTGTGGTTTATGATTGGGTTGATGGGCAATATCAACGAAAGTCAATTAACAGTGCTGAAAAATTAATGCGTGAAGCAGGCTATCCAAAAGGTGTTAACCCGGCAACAGGGGAGTCCTTGGTTTTGTATTTTGATACAACTTCAGTCAGTGTAGATGATCGGCCTAGGATGAATTGGTACCGTAAACAATTTGCAAAATTAGGCATTAAATTGGTTATTCGGGCAACAGATTACAATCGGTTTCAGGAAAAAATGCGTACGGGTAGTGGGCAGATGTTTTTGTGGGGATGGAATGCAGACTACCCAGACCCTGAAAATTTCTTTTTTCTACTTTATAGTAAAAACGGTAAAGTAAAGTATGGGGGGGAAAATGCCGTTAATTACCATAATGCCGAGTTTGATAAATTATTTGAGCAAATGCGTAATATGGATAATGGCAAACAACGGCTGGAAATTATCCAAAAAATGCAGAGTATAGTTAGAAAAGATGCGCCTTGGGTGTTTGGATTTTTTCCTAAAAGTTTTTCATTGTTTCATGGTTGGTATAAGAATGTGAAACCTAACCTGATGGCTAATAATAGATTAAAATATACTCGAATTGATGTTAAAGAGAGAGAATTAAAAAGAGAGCAATGGAATCAGGCTGTTTTTTGGCCTTTAATTGTCGCTTTTATATTCTTTTTGATTGTATTATTCCCAGCAGTAAGGGCTTTTAAGCATCGAGCAAAGGAGACAGTACAATGATTCAATATATACTTCGGCGATGTTTATACGCGATACCTTTATTAGTGGGTGTTAATATACTCACTTTTATCTTATTTTTTGTCGTTAACAACACTGATGATATGGCGCGGATGCAACTAGGGCAAAAGCATGTGACCGAACAGTCTATACAAAACTGGAAACAGCAACATGGTTATAATTTACCTTTGTTGTGGAATCAACAAGCGAGTTCAAGTGAAAAATTTACTAAAACTATTTTTTTTCAAAAGTCGATGGGCTTGTTTATACTTGATTTTGGCCTCTCGGAAAGTGGAAGAAATATTGCGGCAGATATAAAACAACGTATGTGGCCAAGTCTGAGTATTGCCCTGCCATCCTTGGTTGTAGGTTTGTTAGTTAATATCTCTGTTGCTTTAATGATGGTGTTATTTAGGAATACTTATTTAGAGTTTAGCAGTATCGTATTATGTGTAATATTAATGTCTATTTCATCTTTGTTTTATATTATAGGCGGGCAATTTTTTATCGGTAAGTTGCTTAAATTGGTGCCTATCTCAGGGTATGATACTGGATTTTCTGCGATTAAATTCTTGATTTTGCCGGTATTAATTGGTGTGGTTTCTGGTATTGGTTCGGGTGCTCGTTGGTATAGAACTTTATTTTTAGAAGAGGTGGAAAAAGATTATGTGCGTACGGCCAGAGCAAAAGGCTTAACGGAAACGCAAGTATTATTTAAGCATGTACTTAAGAATGCCATGATTCCAATTTTAACAGGGGTTGTTGTTGTTTTACCGTTATTATTTATGGGGAGTTTAATTATGGAATCTTTTTTTAGTATTCCTGGCTTGGGGAGTTATACCATTGATGCCATTAATCGTCAGGATTTTGCCATTGTTAGGTCAATGGTTTTTTTAGGTTCTGCGTTGTATATTATAGGATTAATACTAACTGATATATCGTATTCTTTTGTTGACCCTCGTGTTAGGTTAACATAAGCATAGATGCGCTTCCTATCGTCAGCACATCCTACTTAGGATGTGAGAGTTTAATAATACCTGAAAATCCTGCACCATACTCTCGGGTATTATTAAATTTCAGCTCCCTAGTTTATTTACTTATTCGCTTGGTTTATTTTTTCCACGTCTAGAAAACGACCCCATGCGTTTTTTACCCTTTGCTTTTTTAATTAGGGCTGGGTCCATTGCTGAGATATTAAGTTGTTGGCCAGCAACTCTTACTTTTTTTAATTCTTGAAAAAGTTCTTTTGGCATGCCTGCGGGAAGTTCTACTGTGCTGTAGTTTTCTTCAATCTTAATACGTGCAATGTGGTCACCATCTATACCTGTTTCATTGGCAATTGCTCCGACAATATTACCAGGTTTAACGCCATGACTATTACCGACTTCAATACGATATAAGTCCATTTTTATCTCAGGATTGCGGCTTCTGTTTCTACTGGGTTTACGTTCGCCTCTTTCGCTTCTATCTCCACGACCACGGGGTTTGTTGTCATTGCGTTCTCTTCGTGCTGGCCTTTTGGGGAGATCTTTTATCAGTAGAGGGGTGTCACCTTGAGCTATTTTTGCAAGGGCGGCAGCTATATCATGTGCAGGTATATCATGCTCAGATTGATATTGTTCGATAAGCTGTGTGTAGAAGCTTAATTCATCGGTAGCAAGTGTGTCAGTAATGCGTTGTTTGAAACGAGAGATTCGCGCATTATTAATGTATTCAGTTGAAGGTAACTGCATTTCTTCAACTTTTCTCTTGGTTGCTCTTTCGATGTTGCCTAATAGGCGCTTTTCTCTGGGAGAGACAAATAAAATTGCATCACCGGATCTGCCCGCTCTGCCGGTTCTGCCAATTCGGTGAATATAGGATTCTGTATCGTAAGGAATATCATAGTTTATAACATGTGTAATGCGATCTACATCAAGTCCTCTTGCGGCAACATCGGTAGCAATTAAAATATCAAGCTTGCCGTTTTTTAGGTTATTGATGGAGCGTTCACGTAATTGTTGTGACATATCGCCATTAATTGCAGCGGTTGAGTGTCCTCTTGCTTCCAGTTTTTCAGCTAATTCTATAGTGGCTGTTTTGGTACGGACAAAAATAATCATACCGTCAAAGTTTTCAGCTTCTAATATCCGGGTAAGGGCATCAAGCTTATGTGTGCCACTTACCATCCAATATCGCTGGCGTATATTTTCAGCCGTTTGGGTTTTTACTTTAATGGTGATTTGCTCGGGATTATTTAAGTATTTTTGAGCAATTTTACGAATAATACTTGGCATTGTTGCAGAAAAGAGGGCTATCTGCCTTTGTGTTGGAATTTGCTCAAGAATCCATTCAACATCATCAATAAACCCCATGCGTAACATTTCATCAGCTTCATCAAGAACCAGGGTTTTTAGATTGGCTAATTTTAATGTTCCTTTACGCATATGGTCCATAACTCGACCTGGTGTACCCACTACAACGTGAACACCGCGCTTAAGTTGGCGTAATTGGATGCTATAATCCTGCCCTCCATAGATGGGAAGAACATGAAAACCTTTAAGTTTTGACGCATAACTTTGAAAAGCTTCGGCAACTTGAATAGCTAACTCTCTAGTAGGTGCTAAAACAAGGACTTGAGGATCTTTTTGGGTTAAATCTATGCGAGATAAAATAGGCAGGGCAAATGCAGCAGTCTTTCCAGTTCCTGTTTGAGCTTGCCCAAGAACGTCTCTACCCTCTAACATAAAAGGTATGATTTGAGCTTGAATGGGAGAGGGTGTCTCATAACCAGCGGCTTCAACTGCCTTTAGTACGGGGCCAGTTAGGGCTAAATCATTGAAGGTGGTTAACGAAGAATCATTTTCGGACATAAAATACCTGTAAAAAGAGCGAGCAAAGGTGCTGAAACTTAAGTAACCCATCATTATGCCATATAAAATAAAATGTTACGAATTTTTTTTGAAATAGGTGGTTTACCTTGGTGTGATGAGTTTTAGCTATAGTCGTGAGTAGAAGGATAAAAATTATTTTAACATTTCGAATCAATAAATTTTGGAAGTGAGGCTTTAGCCTCGCACGAGTCAGACGAGGCTAAAGCCTCACTTCTAAATGTTAGATAAATATTGTTAGTTACTTTAAGTAACCAGACATAAAAGATCTAATATTTTATTTTGAAAATTCCTTGATACTATACTTGTCAGTGTAACAAAGTATAATATTTAACAATATGTAATTGTAGCTTAAACGTTTTTCTACTAGACTGTTAACTTGGGTTTGAATTAGTTAGCACTTGTTTGAGTCTTTTGTCCTTAAAAATCTTGTAAAGACTAAAAACAAATATGAAGTTATTTATTTTCTTTGTACTATTGAATATTTCTGCAACTACATTTGCCGCTTCTTTAGCTGATATAATTGAGAGCACTAAAAAATCAATTGTAGCCGTTGGCACTTATATGCCTAAACGGTCGCCTAGAGGCATTTTTTTGGGGACGGGGTTTGTTGTGGGTGACGGGCGGTTAGTCGTAACTAATGCCCATGTGTTACCAAAGAATATAGATGTTAAAAGTATCGAAACAGTGGCTGTATTTTTTCGACAAGATGAACGTATTCGAATGATACAGACTAGAACCATTGTTGTTGATAAAGAACATGATATTGCAATTTTACGGCTTTTATCTGGAAAATTACCTATTATGGCATTGTCTGATTCTTTAGTGAGAGAAGGCCAGGAAATTGCTTTTACCGGATATCCTATCGGTATGGTTCTTGGTGTACACCCTGTAACGCATCGTGGAATTGTTTCGGCAATTAGCCCAGTTGTCCTCCCTGTGTTAAATGCTAGAAGATTAAATGCAAAAATGATGAGACGGTTACGAGACCCTTACGATGTATATCAGCTTGATGCAACGGCATATCCTGGAAATAGTGGAAGCCCAGTTTATAATGTTGAAACGGGCACGGTTATCGGGATAGTTAATAAAGTTTTTGTGAAGGAAACTAAAGAAACTATTTTATCTAAACCTAGTGGCATTACTTATGCAATTCCAATTAAATATTTAAAAGATTTATTAGAGAAAAGTAATTTAAAGTGAAGAAAATATGATTAGAGTATTTAGACATTATTTATCAAGCGCATATATATGGCTGTTTTTTATAGAGTTATTGGTGTTGTTTTTTTCCATGTATTGGGGGAATGAGTTACGGTCTTTTTATACAGATTCGTGGTATTCAGACGAGTATATTATTCTTTCTAGTGCTATTTTTTCTATTGTTATTTTGATTTCAAATATTGGCTTAGGCCTTTATAGGAGAAGCTTAAGTTGGGATGATTTTCACTTACTTTCTAGAATAGGGGTTAGTTTTACTTCTGCATTACTGGTGCTTTTAGTTATTTATTATTCATTTCCTGAGTTTACTATTGCACGGAGTGTCTTGGTTTATTCTTTTGCGATGGCTCTCTTAGGTATACTGTTTTGTCGATATATTTTTTATGGGTATGCTAAACATTCTAAGCTGAGAAAAAAAATTCTTGTTATTGGTGTAGGGGATAATGCAAGTCACTTAGTAAGTAGTAATCATGAGTATATTCATCGAGGGTACCAGGTTGTTGCTTGTCTAAATTTAAATAGTGCCCCTGTTAAAGTAAAAGACTATCAAATTGTTTCAGAGTATGAAAGTATTTTGTCTGTCGCTAATAACCTGGATATTGATGAGATTGTGATGGCGCTAGATGATAGGCGTTGTGAGTTTCCCATGGACGATTTGCTTGATTGTAAAGTTGAGGGAATTGAGGTTGTTGATTTGTTATCTTTTTATGAAAGAGAAAAATCAATGATAGATTTAAAGAATATATATCCTAGCTGGTTTGTGTTTTCTGATGGCTTTTCCAGTAGTGGTTTTAGAAATTATTCAAAAAGATTGGTTGATATTTCAGCGAGTGCAGCTTTGTTATTGATAAGCTGGCCTTTTATGTTAATTGTTGCTTGTGCCATTTATATTGAAAGTGGTTTTAAAGGGCCTATTTTATATAGACAAACGCGTGTTGGAGCTTTTGATAAGGACTTTGATGTGATTAAGTTTAGGAGTATGCGCACAGACGCTGAGTTAAATGGTGCTCAGTGGGCACAAGAAAATGATAATAGAGTGACAAAGGTGGGTGGGTTTATAAGAAAGGTGAGACTGGATGAATTGCCGCAAATTTGGAATGTGTTTAGAGGGGATATGAGTTTTGTAGGACCGCGTCCTGAAAGACCTAAGTTTGTTGATCAGTTTGATAAGAATATACCTTATTACCGTAAAAGACATCGAGTAAAACCTGGCATAACTGGGTGGGCTCAATTATGTTATCCCTATGGTGCAAATGAATATGATGCTATTCAAAAATTACAATATGACCTGTACTATGTCAAAAATTATAGTTTATTTCTTGATCTGACAATTATTATTCATACCATTGAAATAATTTTATGGGGTAAGGGGGCTAGATAAGCAATACGATGGATATTTGGCTTGTTTATATAGTAAAAACACTTTTGTTACCCGTCTCAAGTTTATTAATCTGTTCTTTTATTGCTTGTTTCTATGTTATAAAAAATAAAGGTAAGGGCGGTTTTTTTCTCGTTACACCGTTACTTTGTTTATTTTTATTATCTCTTCCTCTTGTGGCTTTATTTTTGGCTAAAATACCTTATCAGTATAAAGCACTTGATTACTCTGAAATAGGCAGGCTAAAACCGGAAGCTATAGTCGTTTTAGGGGGCGGTAGTCGCTCTTATGCTCCAGAGTATGCTGCAGATTTAACGGTTAAAGCTGGAACCCTTGTCCGTTTACGTTATGCAGCTTATTTGGTAAATAAAATAAAGTTACCCATCTTGGTAAGTGGGGGAAGTGTGTTTAAAGAGGGAGGGGTTAGTGAAGCTGAATTAATGGCTTCTATACTCACTAAAGAGTTTAAAATTCCGGTAAAATGGTTAGAGTCTAAGAGTCGAAATACAGCTGAAAATGCACAATATACACAACTAATTTTAGCAAAACAGCATATTAACAGAGTTATTTTAATTACTCATGCCATACATATGAATAGAGCGGTAAAGCAATTTGAACGGGTCGGCTTAAGTGTTATTCCTGCACCAACTGATTTACTGCCAAGCTCTAAAATAGATATATTTTATTTTTTACCTTCTGTCCGGGCACTTGAAAGGAGTTCAATGGTTATACATGAATGGATGGGGCACTTATGGTATGCATTAAGATATGAATAATAGTGAAAACCGAGTTGATATGAATCTTTTTAAAGTTATTTTTTTATGGGGTCTTTTTTGGAGTTTCCCTTTATATGCGCAAGAATCCAGCTTGTTATCTATTAATTATGCTGAAAATACCGACAATCAATTAGAACTTAAATTCTTACTATCTGCTAAAGCAGAGTATTCAAGCCTTTTGTTACCCAATCCTTATAGATTGGTCATTGATTTTACAGATACGGGTTTACCTCAAAATATTCCGTTATTAGTGAAACAATCTTCGTATTTGGAAGCTATAAGATCCGCCAGAAAAGGTAGGTATAACTTAAGAGTCGTCTTTGACTTTAAAAAGGGAGTTGTACCAAAGGGCCATATTAGCGCAATTTATTCCGTGGCTAAGAAACAGCTATCATTAAAGTTAGCTGTTAATACCAATGTTAAATCTATTTTACCTGAGAAATCAGCGTTAGGGGCTGAGACAACGCCTCCTGTTACCGCACAAATAACAGAATTTAATCCAGCAGATAAAAATGAGAAAAGCATTTTTTCTGATTGGGAATTTTCAGGAAGCATTGGCTTAGAAGAATTAGGTTTTTTTTATGATAAGCTAGATTTTAGACAACACAACAACTATATTTCTGGCTTTGTCAATCCAGAGTTGTACCGTGAATGGGATGACGGTAAACAAAGTTTTACATTTTCTCCTTTTTACAGGTATTCGCAATATGATAACCGACGAACGCATTTTGATATTAGAGAGTTAACCTGGTTATTGTCAGAACGGGATTGGGAATTGCGTGTTGGTTTTCGTAAAGTTTTCTGGGGGGTAGCTGAAGGCTTGCATTTAGTGGATATTATCAATCAAACCGACTTGGTTGAAAATACTGACACTGAAGATAAGCTAGGTCAGCCGATGATTAATTTAGCATTAATCAGAGACTGGGGAACCTTGGATTTATTTATTTTACCTGGCTTTAGAGAGCGTACTTATGCAGGGTCGGAAGG
>JAJRUF010000174.1 GCA_024277935.1 Gammaproteobacteria bacterium | reverse complement strand
AGTAACATTTACAAAATGGATAGTGTGTCCACTTGTATAGGCTTTATCCTCAGTTGGCATAAAGTGAGCGAGTTTGTTATTCAGACGATGGTAAGCGTCAATTCTTCCCACCTAGACAAACTCCCCTACTTACCTTAAAGGCTTAATTTTTCCAACCAAGTTCCAAGGTAAAAATTGATCCAATGCCTCTGGTTTATAATGCCTACCCAGCTTAGGTGTATAATTTCACCACGTTATACCTGATTTTTAAAAAAATAAAGGACAGCCCTGATAACCTATTAAAACTTTCACCACAAAGGAGTTAATATGCCCAAGGCTATCACACGAATGCAAAAACTAATATGCATTCAAGAGAGATTATACAACAATCTAACCTCACAAACATTGAATTGGCAGAGCCTTTAAAAATGATTATGAAGGTCGCCTAGCCTATGAACCAGTCATTCTGCTAAAAACCATCCTATTTTCCTATTCCAAAGGAATGACCTCCAGATGAGAAATCCAGTGGTGTTGTGAAAGTAATATACTCTTCAAAGCCTTATCTTGTGACAGCGTGCCACATTTTACAACCATGGCCTCATTCGTGAGCGCTTACCCAGAACAAATAGAAACTTTATTGTTTCAACCGTTAGTAAAAACTATGTACTTTAGTCCATAGTTTGTTGATTTGAACAAATCTTATTGATCTGTGATGAGCAAGGCTTATTAGGCTATGAGCTGTTTGCTATAGGTGGTTGCAAGCTTCCTTCTGATGCGGCAAAAACCTGGTCAGGCACATATAAAGAATTAGCGCATAAAAGAGATAAGTTAGAAAAGTTGATTAAACATCACATGGTAGAGCATCAAAAGCTCGAGCAGGAAGATAGACATGAAATAGAACAAGCCAAAAGAATTCAGCAAAGCATAGACATCCTTAATAAAGCAGCCGATAAAATAGAAGACTTCCTGGAAAATAATAAGCCTCGCCAAGGGTAAGGTAAATTTATTTCCCTCCCTCTCTCTCTAACCAGCAAGCAACAGCTACATAAATGTAGTGAATACTGATATTACAGTAGAAAATATCTATCCATACTATCGAGCTAAAGCCTAACTTCCCAATACTAGAATAAAATAGTAGTTCGTAGCATGCTATTCAATAACTAACATTAAAGTCAGCTGACAACTATATAGTTGTGTTAATTATATTTTAAACACTATATGTTGATTTTTTTTTAAAATCCATAGTTCTCGGGAAAGCTCTCTAGTAGTGATGAACTTAAAATAAAAAACAAAACTTTCATAACGGAAAAATACGTGGTAATATCTCACACGTATTTGAGGGGGTGTGAATGGCACTTCTCTATTTGTATATTTAATTCAATTATTAATTTCTTCAGTACTAAATAAAGAGGAACATATGAAAAATTCAACAGCCTTTGCTATCAATAATAATATTGACAGTAATCAAATAAATTCGGAAATGCAGGAGTTAAGTAAAGAACGTATGAGCAGAGCCAAAGCATCTTATAACGTCCGTAATATACCGGTGATAAATATAGCAACTCATTTATTGACGGGTAATTTACAGCCTCAAGCAGGCGATTTGGTTTTAGCTAAGGTGACAGCAATTGGACAGCATCAACGTATAGAGCTTGGGACTGGTCGCCGTGCTGGGCTTCATGTAGGCGATGAAATTATAGTTTGCTATGGTTCGCGTTATGCGCCAGATCAATTTGAGGCTTATGTGCCTGAATCTTTAGAAGCCTGCCATTTGGTTGCTGCCGGTGGGATCGCTGCAAAAAGTATTAATCGTCATAGCAAAATGAAACCCGCTACATCAATACTTCCCTTGGGCTTGCTTGCTAATGCACAAGGTGAACGTATGAATCTAAATGACTGGGCAATTAAACCAGCTACCAGCAAACAGCCCAAACCTTTTACTACTGTTGTGTTAGGTACCTCTATGAATGCTGGAAAAACTACAACAGCGGCAGGTATTATTTTAGCGTTAAAAAAACAAGGATTAAAAGTAGCAGCAGCAAAAGTCACAGGAACCGGTGCCGGTGGTGATCGCTGGAAAATGGTTGATGCTGGGGCAGATTTGGTTTTAGACTTTACTGATGCTGGGCTGACATCTACTTTTGGTGTTTCTCAACAGCAGTTAGAAACTACTTTTTCCTGTTTGATAGATAATGCATCTGCGATTACGCCTGATGTGATTGTTTTGGAAGTGGCAGATGGTCTTTACCAGAAAGAAACAGCTGCACTGATTTCCAGTGAAATTTTTAAATCAACAGTTGACGAGGTTGTTTTTGCAGCTGGTGAAGCGTTAGGAGCCAAAAAAGGGGTCATGATTTTGAATCGCGAAAGCTATTCAGTCTGTGCTGTGAGTGGTGCTATTAATGCATCTCCACTGGCAAAAAGAGAGGCTGAAGAAGTACTTGATTTACCTATATTACAACCCGAAAAAGTGGGTGAACTGATTTATGCTTTATTACAACAAAGTCAATCAATGCCTTTCCATGCAAGTATTAAGGCCGCTTAAAAATGATAGGCAGTATGTTTACGATAAATACCTGCCTGGCTATTAACTTACCGTAGCTTAATTTAATAAATTAAGGCCAATCATTTGTAGAGCGGACTTTAGCCCACAATAACTTATAAACATTATTTCTATAGCGGACTAAAGTCCAGTCTACAATTTTATAATCACAGCCATAAAAACTATTGAGCCCTAAAGTATGAGCATACCAACAATATTAACAGCTAAACGAAAAAAACTATTTTTTAAGTTAATCGTTATTGGTTTTACTCAAGCTGCACTTACGGTGATGACTGCATTACTTATTCGGTTTGTCTTTGATCACTGGATTACGCACCAGCATAATGAATTCGGTCAACTTGTGTATTTTATTGTAACTGCCTTAGTATTATTGGCCAGTATAACGGCATTAATGCGGTATGGAGAACGTGTAACCGCTGAAAGGTTAGGGCAACAGTATACTTATGATGTGCGCTTAGCGCTTTTTGATCAATTGGTTGATATCGCTCCTTGGACACTTCAGAAACGGAGTCGAGGAGGACATTTATTACGATTTATAGGTGATTTAACGGCTCTACGTCAATGGGTCAGTCAAGGGTTAGCTATTTTAACAGTGGCATTAGTCACGGCTGTCTCTGCACTTATTGCTTTAAGTTTTATTAATGCAATTTTAGCAGCAACAGTCGCTATCGTGTTGCTGCTGGGTGCGGGTGTATCTCTAGCATCAGGTCAGCAAATACATGACCGAGTAAAAGACACTCGTAAGTTTAGAGCTAGAATTGCTGCCAATGTAAACGAGAAAATTTCTTATTTACCTGTAGTACAGGTGTTCAATCAAACAAGGCGTGAACGGTCACGACTATCCAGACAAAGCCTTCGGTTAAAGGACGCGATGATAAATCGCGCAAAAATTATTGGGCGGCTGAGAGGTGTTACCGAAGCAAGTAATGGCTTTGCAACCATCTGTGTATTATTCGTAGGTTCATTTGAAGTTTCTCAAGGTCGATCAACACCAGGAATGGTTGTTGCATCCATGAGTATTTTAGGTATGTTGTTGCCCTCTTTTCGTAATCTTGGGCGCATTTATGAATACTGGCATAGTTATCAAGTGGCACTAGAGCGTATCAACTCCTTTATGGATACGCCGGAACTTATTATTGATCAAGCAGGGGCAACTAAACTAAACGTCACTCAAGGTAAAATTGATTTTCATAATATCAATTTTAACGATATTTTTAACCAGCTTAACGGTACCATAGCTGGCCAGACCAAGTTAGCCATTGTTGGCTCCAACGGAACGGGAAAATCAACCTTGATGAATATGCTTTTACGCTTAGTAGACCCTGATTCTGGTGATATTTTTATTGATGATCAAAATATTAAGCATTGTACTTTATCCTCCATTCGCCAGACAATTGGTGTTGTTAGCCCCGATTTACCTTTGTTAAGGGGTAGCCTAGAGCGTAATTTACGCTATCGATACCGTAAAGCTTCTGCCGATGAGCTGGCACAGGTTTGTAAATTATGTGGCGTTGATAAAGTTATTGCAGAATTACCCGATGGTATTAACACCCGTATTATTGATGGTGGCATGAATCTTTCTTTTGGTCAGCGCCAGCGTATTTCATTAGCTAGGGCAATTCTTGGCAATCCTAAGATTTTGTTATTAGATGAAGCGGATGCTAATCTTGATCACACTTCAAAAAAATTACTTGATCAAATTTTAGCTAGTTTTTCAGGGACTGTAATTATGATTACGCATAATTATGATAGGGTGTCAAAAGCTGATTATATATGGCATTTGGCAGACGGAGGTATTGTTGAAAAGGGGACACCTAATGAGTTACTAAAACAAAACGGTGCCACCTCAGCATTATTCAATTTTCATCTAAAAGCAGTCGTATAAATATCATGGAACAGCATCATCTTTTTTTGAATAACAGTAAAATAAATAGTGCCATGCTTGGAATTGTAGGGGATGTAGCAAATTATCGACAAAATAGCATAAAAACCCGTATATCCAGAGAATACCCCGAGTTTAAATATCATGTTTATAGTCCTAGCTATGGAGCGGAAGGTTTACCCGTTTTAGTTGCTGTGCATGGTATTTCTCATAGAGCTAAAGAACAGGCGCGTGCATTTAAAGATTATGCAGAACGCTATGGTTTTGTGATTATTGCTCCCTTATTTTGTAGAAAAAACTTTCCTGCTTATCAGCGTTTAGGAATAACTAAGCAAGAGGTACCTTTTTATTCAGATATTGCACTTAATTCAATACTTAAGGAGGTAGCAGAACAAACAGGTGCATTAACTGAAAAAGTCTATCTATTTGGATATTCAGCTGGTGGTCAATTTGTACATCGTTATGCAATGGTTTATCCCGAAAAAGTACATGCAGTGGTGGTTGGTGCGGCTGGCTGGTATACCTTTCCAGATTTAAAAGTTCCTTTTCCAAGAGGTTTAGGTAAAAAATCATTATCTCGAACCCTGGAGTTAAGCTGTTCCAAGTTTCTTAAAATACCTATGGCTACCTTTCTAGGTGAATATGATAATCAGAATGACATTGCTCTTAAACGTTCAAGGAACCTTGATTTACAACAAGGTGTTACCCGAATAGAAAGAGCTGGAAACTGGATTGCAGCTATGCGTTATGCTGCTGAGAGTTATGGGTTTGATACCGAATATAAAAACTATGTTATGGAATCTTGTGGGCATTCTTTTACTGATTGTGTTGATTATGGGCAATTAGCTTTTAAAACAATGAATTTTTTATTAGAAACGACTCGTCGTAGATCTATATTATTTACAATATCAAGCCAGACGGAGCGTTATCGTGTTGCATAGTCATTCAATATTTATACCTCAAGTATCTGTTAAAAAATGAAACTATCTGTACTTAACTTCTCGCAATATAAAAAGATAAAAGGTTTTATCTTATTTATGGCTTTCTCTTTACCCACTACAGGCTATTGTGAAGAAAGCTTGGATATGCAAATTGTATATAAACTGGTTAAACAGCAACAAAAAACATTACAACAACAACAAAAGCAAATTGAAGAACTACGTAAACTACTATTTGAACAGCAAAAAACAGTTTCACAACGGCTTGATAAAGCAGAACATAAAGTTAAAAAAATAGCCAGGACTTCTACTCAGGTTCGTATTAGTAAAAAAGGTTTGAAGATTAAATCAAAGGATGGCAACTTTTCTTTTCAGGCGGGTGGTAGAATTCATGCGGATTATGCCCATTATAATAATGATATCAGCAAGATGGGAAATGGTGCTGCTTTACGCCGAGCTCGCGTATATTTTAAGGGGAAAGTCTCTAAGAATTGGCGGTATAAGGCAGAGATTGATTTTGCAGAAAGTGGAAAAGTCGGCCCCCGTGGGGTCTGGCTTGGCTACAATGGGTGGAAACCCATCTCACTTAAACTGGGTAATTTTCAAGAATCCTTTAGCCTAGAAGAAATGAATAGTTCTAATGCGATTACCTTTATGGAACGATCTTTGGCAAACACATTTTCTCCCAGTTACCGACTAGGGTTTGGAGCGAGTGGGCATGGTGATTTCTGGGGCGTATCAACAGGGATATTTGCTGATACTTTAAGCACTTCAAAAGTCAGTGATAATGGTAATGGATGGGCTGTTGCCAGTAGAGCAAGCCTTGCCCCCTTATTATTTGAAAATAAACTTCTTCATTTAGGTGTTTCTAGTGAATATAGACAAACAGGGACCAGGAATCGAATCAGGCTTCGTGCTCGACCTGAATCAGGAGTAACAAAAAGCTATCTAGTTAACACCAATTATATTAACAATGTAGACCATACTTGGTTAATTGGTACAGAGCTGGCTGCTGTCTACGGCCCCCTCTCATTACAGGGTGAATATATTCATAACAAGGTATTTCGTACAGTAGGCACTAACCTTGATTTTTACGGTGCTTATGTACAAGGAAGCTGGATTCTAACAGGGGAATCTCGCCCCTATAATGCAAAGCAAGGTGTTTTTACCAAGTTAACCCCCTTACATAACTATGGTGCATGGGAGTTTGCTTTGAGGTATAGCACTTTAAACCTTGATAACAATGATATTACAGGCGGCAAAGAAGATAATTTTACGCTGGGACTTAATTGGTATGCCAATTACAATGTCCGGTTTATGCTGAATTATGTCTTTGTTAATGCCCATCCAAACCTTAATGGTATTGAAGAAAACCCAAATATATTCCAAATGAGAGGGCAATTGGTTTTTTAATAAAAATATATTATATGACTCTTAACTTACCGTGGGTTAGTTGAAAAAATGAAGACTTGGTTACTTGTAGAACGGGCTTTAGTCCGCAATAACTCAAAATATTGATTCGATGGAGGGCTAAAGTCTGCTCTACAAAGTAAAAGCAGTGTTTGATAGATAATAGCTAAGGTGGCTAACCGCAGAGTTTAATTTTCATAAGGTCGGGGTGGATAAATTGGTAAGCCAATTTTCTTTTTACTTTAGCATTACTGACAATCTTGTAAGCTGAATTTGTCTTCGCTACACATTTGGGTGCAGCTAAGCCCAATAAGCTACTGGCATAAGTATAAAATTCACCTTTGCTTGGGTGACTATTTGTGCAACCATTAAATACCTCACCCCAAGCTTGTTTTTCAATAATCGTTTGAATAATACCAATACAATCATCGCGATGAATTAAATTTACTGGCGCATCTGCTTGCTCCAGCATTTTATCTGAACTAAAGAAGCGACCGGGCTGACGGCTGAAGCCAATAAGACCGCCGAACCTAAGAATTGTGCTATCAAAATTTTTATTTTGCAGGAATAATTGTTCAATCTGGTATAAAGGGCTGGTCAACTGTTCTGCATGTTCATCTTCACATACTTCCCGATTCAAATTTTTATACACCGAAGTCGAGCTGACAAAAAGTACCTGCTTAATGGGCGATTTCTCTATATAAGTGATCAGATTTTTATAATTTTGCAGATTTTTGTCTGTGATATTAATTATTAAGCACTCGGTATTAAGAAACTCGCTGATGTCTGGCTTGATGTCTGTAATATCGACAATATAATATGCAGCTCCAATATGCATTAATTGGTCAAGACGAGCAATGGTGCGAGTTGAAGCATTTATCTGATACCCTAGTTTTATTAAGTGTTCAGCGAGTGGTAAACCCAGCCAGCCACTGCCAAGAATACAGAGTGTTTTATATGAATTAATCATGAGATTTTAAAGGGTAATAAGCTAAATAAATCAGTAGAAAACAGTTAGATACATTTTAAAACCTCTCCTTAATATACTCATGCTGCTGTCTACCTTCCAGTTTATCGGTAGAAGGTCCACTACGCACATAAAAATCAGAATCATCAAGAAAGCATGGTGAGGTAGCCATTCCGCAGCTAACACGCAACACACGTTTTCCACCGACCTCAACCATTTTATAGTCAACTAAAGGATAAAACCCTTCTCCCACTTTTGACTTGATATGATTTTTAAAATTAAGTAGATATTTATCATCATTTTTGTAGAACTTTTTAATTTCTTCATCGACACCTAAAACGTCTTCATCATCATTAACACCGATTAACAAATCACCACCCACAGTATTAAGAAATGCACCAATAGTTTTTAAAGCTGATTGCTCAATATACTTTTCTTTCGTGCCTTTGTTTACATCTAAAGAAAATGTCTCTTTAAATTCTAGCGTCTTAGATTCACCTCTTGGAATTAATAGCTTGATTTGATCTTCTTCACTGATATTGTCTTGAGCTAAAGCCTTATATAGTTTTTGACCTAGATTATCCTGTGCCAAATCTCTTGCTACGCTGTCACTCATTAAACGATTAAATATTTCATCGTTCCCTTCCATACGATCAATGATTAAACTTTCAAAGGCTTTATTAAATATTTGCAAGAAGTCACTCATCGAATTAACTTTTGCTGCTTGCTTGAGCTTATCATCCTCTTTTGCTTCTGATTCTATTTGATCAAAGAAAAGTTGATCTGCCTGGGTAAAATCAGTACCCAATTTTTCATTCATAATATCAATGAGTTCTGAAAGTGCGATTTCATCATCTTCCTGATTGCCTGTCCCAACATCGCTTGAGCCTTTTAAGGGAACAGCCTTTCCTCTATTTAGATCAATACTGCCTTCACTTATTTTTTGTAGTCGATAGTATTCAAGCTCCACTTCATCCTCTAAATGATAAGCTGCTCCAGATGAACTTCTAGGAAGCTTTAACAACATAAAACGAATATAGGTATAGAGCTTTTCCAAGTCCGAATCTTGATACGGGATAACTTGAGATAAAAAGGCATACATATTTTTAAAATTTACACACAAGCCTTTAAATTCATCTTGCTCATCTTCATCTAGTGCTTTAAAGCGTTCAACAGCCAAATCAATAATACCGTTCATTTTCGCTTGATCATGTATTGACTCTTTACGCTTTCGGGCGAAATAAACCGCACAATATTGGCTAACTTCAGCCTCAAAAAACACCTGTATTTCTTCAAGCTGGCTTTGCAGTCGATACATATGTTGCGGGTCGGTTAATTCTTCCGCATCCGTCACTTCATAGAATGGCTTAAATGCCTTATAAATCTCTTCGCGCTTGTTTCTAAAATCCAATACAAAGGTATCTTCCTTACCCGTTGCAGATCGGTTTAAACGAGATAATGTTTGCACAGCCTGTATGCCTGAAAGCTTTTTATCAACATACATTGTGTGTAAAAACGGCTGGTCAAAGCCCGTTTGATATTTCTCTGCAACCAATAAAACACGGTATTCTTCAGAATCAAATTTTTCAGGTAACTCGCGCTCGCTAATACCACCATTCATAGCTACTTCGGTATAACTTTTTCCAGGGAACTCAGGGTCATCAACTGAGCCTGAAAATGCAACCAAAGTCTTAATATCGGTATAGTTTTTTTCATCTAAGTATTTATCAAAAGATTGTTTATAGCGCACAGCATGTAAACGCGAGTCAGTAACAACCATAGCTTTAGCTCGCCCACCAATTTTATGTTGAACAGAGGCTCTAAAATGTTCAACCATCACTTCGGTTTTTTGGGCAATATTGTGCGGGTGTAAACTGACAAATCTTGCCAACGCTCTTGCTGCTTTTTTACGTTCTACTTTAGGGTCATCATCAGCTGATTGGGCTATCTTGAAATAGGTTTCATAGGTCGTATAGTTTTTCAACACATCTAAAATAAAGCGTTCTTCAATTGCCTGTCGCATCGTATATTCATGAAAAGGGGCTTCACCAGATGGTCCCGCCTCATCAAATATTTTTTTGGTTTTGTATTTAGGTGTTGCTGTAAAAGCAAAAAAACTAATATTTGGCTGGCGACCACGCTTTAGCATATTACGGATGATGATATCTTCATCATCCTCTTCCTCAGAATTGTCAGCAAAGTCACTCTCTGCTTTATTTTCTTCAATGTATGCCGCTGCCGCTTCTTTTATGCCGTCTTTATTCAGCACATACTTCATTTCCATTGCCGTTTCGCCAGACTGCGAGCTATGCGCCTCATCGACAATCACCGCAAAGCGTTTGCCTTTGGTGCTAATGGTTGCACTGCCTTCGCCCTGCTCTTTATTGAGTTTGTCAATGGTCTCCGTGACAAAGGGAAATTTCTGTACGGTGGATATAATAATCGGCGTACCTGACATTAAGGCATTCACTAACTGACGCGTATCTTCATCTATCTTTTGAACGACCCCTTGCTTATGCTCAAATTGATAAATCGTGTCCTGCAACTGTTGATCCAGCACTCTACGATCAGTAATTACCACTACCGTATCAAATATCTTTTTATCATCGGCATCATGCAAACAAGACAAACGATGTGCCAACCAAGCAATAGAATTAGACTTGCCAGAACCTGCTGAGTGTTGTACTAAATAGTTATGCCCAGAACCCGCGCCTTGCGTGTGATTTATTAACCTTCTAACCGCATCCAGTTGATGATAACGCGGGAATATCATCACTTCTTTACGGATTTTCTTAATCCCTTTGTCCGTCGCCACGCGCTTATTATTAACCTGCAAATGCATAAAGCGACTTAAAATATCCATTAAACTATCACTTTGTAACACCTCTTGCCATAGATAAGCGGTTTTATAACCGCCATCCGATGCACTTGGATTACCCGCACCGCCATCACAGCCGATATTAAAAGGCAGAAAAAAGGTTTTTTTGCCACTCAAACGAGTAGTCATAAAGACTAAATCAGGATCAACCGCAAAATGTACCAAGGCACGTTTTTTAAACTCAAACAGTTTCTCTTTAGGGTCTCGATCATTTTTATATTGTTGCTTGGCATCTTCTACCGTTTGACCTGAAAGCGGATTTTTTAGCTCAATTGTAATAATTGGTAAGCCATTTAAAAACAACACCATATCAAGCGAGTTTTTATTACTGGAAGCATAATAAAGTTGGCGCGTCACACTCAACACATTGGCTTTATACAAGCCTAGCGATTTAGTATTTAATCGAGTATTGGGCGCGAAGTAAGCCAGCTTTATTTTTTTGCCATAACACTTAAAACCATAACGCAAAATATTCAGCATCCCTTGCGTTTCAAGTGCCTTAACTAAATCATCTAAGACGACTTTTTCAGTATCACCACGATGAATATTGCTTAATGACTGCCACACTTTTTCTTGCGTATTTTTTATAAAATCAATAACACGTCGAGGCTCTAAGGCACGGGATGTATCATAATCATCCGAGCTACCGAGTTGATAACAATCGTTTTCTAAAAACTGATGCTCTATTGCCCCTTCAAATTCAGTCTCAGTATGTTTTTTAGCCATCTTTATCACCCGTTTTTTTAGAGAGTTTACCGCCTATTTTTGTCAGTTCTTCTATTTGTTTATCGGCTTGATTGGCTTCTTCCAACAAACGGTGTTGATGAAAAATAGTATACTCCTGTTCTGCAAGCCTTTTGGCAACCGACATACGCACTCTACCTGTATCATGCAATATCTCTCGTTCATTAAACTGTAAAAATGCATCCAGCTTTTCACGCCAGTTACGCATAAACAAGGCTTGACGGCGTTCGGCTTGAGATTCGGCATAATCCAAATACATAACGACCAAACGGTTAAGCTGTGT
>JAJRUF010000173.1 GCA_024277935.1 Gammaproteobacteria bacterium | reverse complement strand
CTGACTAATAGCCTTCAGGTCGCCAGGACATTTAATGCAGTTGCCCAACTGCTATTTTCACCAACAATTAACATCGCAAGTTAAACAGATCTCCCCAGATAAGAACGTGAACTTTCACTGCACAACCTCATCATTTACTGTATCTCGCGAACCTGTGGGTTGCGTTATCATTGGCTAACTCACCCCTGAAACTCGGCCTTCTATGATGTTTCTGTTCGTAAGCTTGCAGTTTTGCGCTCGGGCTTCCTTCTCACAACACCTCGCGGTGTTGCAATTGCCGTCGGCTAGTAGTTATAATCACCCTAAAATAACGGGTAAAGTAGGTTCTCCTACAGAGGACTTTCACCTCATTAGTTCACGCCCATGCTGGGCGTACACAATTTGGTCCACTTGACCGTTGGCAGCGCAACTCTTTTGTCAAGGTCATCTTTTATTAACGTTCAGTGTTCTTGCATAGTTCACCGAACATCCGCCAACGTCAAGTGACCATTGCGTTAGTGTTCAATAAACTAAGGAGAGATTTATGCCAACGATCCCAGGAAATATAAATGGTGTACTTATCGAGTTTTCACCAAATGTCAACAAAAATGTTGATCAAAAGATCATAGATGCTTTGAAGCATGTTTTGAGTACAAACGTGGCGTCTGGTCACGTTCTGACAAAAGTGTATATATCATCTGCAAATGATCAACATACATTCCCAAGTAGACATGTTCAAGGGGCAGGTAAAGCTGTAGATATATCGAGAATTAATGGAATGAAAATGTCAGTATTTTACCCGTCTAACACATCAGTCAAAGCTATAACAGACACTCTACAGAACAAATTCGAAAGTTACCTTCATAGAAGAGAAAACTTTGGGCCATTATTTAAGAAAAAGCTAGGCAATGTGCACTCAGTAACTGGTCATGGCGATCACATACATTTCTCTGTAAATTGAGGGTTAATTAGATGAAGACTGCTCTCTTAAGTGTTTTGCTTCTGTTGGTGTCGTGTACTACTATGAACAAGGAGTTAGAATCAGCTATATCCTATGGCGAAATAAAGGAGTTAAATCAATATTCCTCTGAGGTAGAAAAACAATTGCATGTCCGTCTGTATCAATCACCTATATACAAAGAAGGTTGTTTTGAGGAAACGCATGGTATTTGTCATTACCGTTATTTTTTAAGTGTGTCAACTTTCGACGAGCATCCTGAAACAAATATCTTTTCTTTAAACGAAGTCGGTGAAATAACGGGTATTAAATGGCGGGGTAGTAGAGATATTGATACCGCTATTATTGATTTCACCATAGAAAAATACACAAAAGCGGCTACTGTAAACAACCCTAATCTAATTTCTAGGACAATTGTAGTCAGAGTTACTTTAACCCCAAAATCCATGGAAGAAACGTTAACAAAAAGCTCAAGCGAACGCTGAAAAGCGCGCCGCTTAGCTTTGCGTTATGTTCAAATAGCTGGCTTTAAACCCAAAAACTCAACAAATGGCAAAAAGTCTCTATCAGTAAATAAAAGCTGGATATTCTGTTCAATACAGTAAGTGGCAATAATCGTATCAATCGTTTTTCTCTCTGTAATACCACTTTTTCTAAGTGCCCGATAATTGTCAGCACTTTTAACAGCAAGAGTTTTGTTTGAAAGCTGAAATAGAGGTATAGAAGTTAATAATTGTTTTGCTTTTTTGTACTCTTTATCGTCCCTAAAACCTTGAAGAACTTCTGTCAGAATATTATCGCCAATCACAACCGGTTTTATACCCAAAATAGTATCAAGGTACCCCCTGGGGCAAAAAGCTGAATGCAAGATCAGTCTGGATTTGTCATCCATTAATGAAACCAGATAACTTTTTTGTGTCTTTCCATTAATCGCCACTTGAGGGCCATGCATGACATCCCCATAAATAATATCTCCCGGGTAATCCGCTTCAAAATGACGTAATTCTTTAGGTTGCGTGGTTACCATGGGGCGGGACAGGCCACGACTGAGTATAAGTCGATAGAGACTGGAGCGGCTTAATCGTTCAGCTCCCTCAAGCTGTTGCATCTGCACCAGCCTCAAACAGACAGGCGAAATAAAGCGACAGGATGGACAGATTTCATAAGGTAAACTCCCAATAAAAAAACTGAGCGTAAACTATTTTCTGTCCCTGCAACATTGGCTAAACTGTGTGGAAAGCCTTAAAGCCTGGGTGCACCTGATTTCAGGCTATTTCATCACGGCACAGATCCCCCTTGTTTATTGAGCAAAACCATCGCATGAGATAACCGATTTGATTCAAGCCAATGAAGCCAGAAGCGGGAAAGCTCTGAATAATAGCCCATCTTAGCCTTAAGACTACAGAGCACGAGACGATAGATATTAAATGTATCTTTTATCCAATGAACCCAGCGAGAAAGCGTACTCCGTGCAATAGAAAAAAATTGATGTAATTGATTGATTGATTGAGTGACCAACCTTTTAGCTTTAAATACAGGCAAACGTGTTGAAAAAACCACGGATACCAGCGTCTGGGGGAAATGCATTCAGGTAACGTTGAAAAAGTTCGAAGACAGGAGGCACATTGAAAGCGAGGAATGGGAATATCATTGAGTG
>JAJRUF010000007.1 GCA_024277935.1 Gammaproteobacteria bacterium | reverse complement strand
GTGCTAATTATACCATAACATACTGATATAATAGGTATTATATTTAAATATACGTGAAAATGGGTGGCAATTTTCACTTAAAGCTGAAAAAATTTAAAAAAGCGCCTGAGTTAAATGCTAGTTCTCGGACAGCCTCCTAGTGTACTCTTGAGAAAAGCTTACTGCAATATAAGTAAAAGGCTATTTTATGTCCGGATGAAGGAGGGTAAGGGGGAGTGGTTTAAAAACATGGCTATTAAATTTAGGGTAGTGGGTCAAATTTATAGATACCTTGTATAATTTGATTTCATGAGCTGTTATCAAGAAGTAAGTAGCCTAAAGTTCAGCAGTTGGTTACGGAAAACAACCTTACTATTGCCACAACTCAGAGTGTAAAATTAAAATAGTCATGCTCGATTCTAACTACAAAGCCTGTATATATGGAATAACTGAGAGAATAGTTGAAATGACAATTAATAGGAGTGGAATTAGGGATACAGCCTGGGTGCTAAAAATCAGTAAAAATACGGTTATAAATACGCAAAAAAAAAAGGAAAGCAAGCTCACGTAGTTAAATTCTAAACCCCTGCCTGAATCAATGTTCAGTGATGTTGAACTAGCCTGTGAAGAGGATGAGATAGATGAATAATGGTTATTCTTAGGAAGTCAAAAAAATGATCTAGCACTTATACTGCTATTAATTTACTTCCAAACCCCTAAAGAACGGTTTAATTCAGCTTCTGCTCGTAAAGCATCAAATTTTGCTGCTATATCTCTGGCATATGATTTGTCTCGGGCAACTTCTGCTTCAATATAACGAGTCACTGTTACTGTCCCCGCTTTACGTTGTTCGTTTACTAAGCGGAGAGCCTCTTCTGACGCGGTTACTGCGCTTGATGTTACCTTTATTCTTGTTAAAGCTTCTATTACTTTTAAATGAGCCGATTTAACTGAATCTTCAATCATTAACTGAGTTTGTTTAGCTGATTTCTGAGCAATCGCTAATTGGTGTTCTGCTTTCTTGATTTTACTACTATTTCGAAAGCCAGAAAAAATATCTAGCTCAACGACCACACCCGCTGTGACATTATCCCTGTTTGTGTTGTAATCTAAATCTTTACTGTCTGACCCGTATGAGACATAAGCATCAGCTTTTGGTAAATAAGTTCCCTTAGCAGCATTCAGCAGTTGTTTTGCTATGGTTATCTGTTTATTTGCAGCTTGTATTTCGGGCCTTTGATTCATTGCTACAGTCAGTAAATTACTAAAGTTATTATCTATTTGCGGTATTGTCCAATCGGTTGATGCATCTACTTCAAATGCTTCATCTGCTGTAATACCTAATAAACTTTTTAAGTTTGTTTTGGTTAATTCAATAGCATTTGAAGTTTGTATTTTGGTGTCTTGTGCTTCAGCTAATTGTACTTGTAGTGTAAGTACGTCAGATTTTAAAAGAGTCCCTACCTGGTATCTGTGTTTGCTTTGCTTTAGTTCGTTTCTAACGGCTTCAATTGAACGGTCAGAGACATGGTCAATTTCTATTGACGCCAAATAAGCATAAAAGGTAGAACTGACAGTTTGGATAAGCTGGTTACGAACTGCTGATTTATTTAATGTTGCGGCCTCTACACCAAGCTGGGCCGCTTTGGAGTTATAGTAATCTTGCCCTCCCCTAAAGAGAGAGTAGCGAGCAGTCACCTCTGGGCGGTAGTTGTCAGTTCCTCCCGGGTTATTAAAGTCAATTGAAGGGTTAGGGGATAAATCCACACGTCGCTGGGATATAATCATACCAAAAGCACGGGAAGGGTTTGTGGTATGGGTATAAGATAAACGGGTTTTAATACTAGGGTAAAAACTAGATAAGGCGATATCTAATTGAGCTTCAGCTTGAGCAATTCTTTCTTGCATAATTTGCAAATTAGGGTTGTAAATCAACGCGTGATCAATTGCTTGCTGTAAATTATAGCTATTATTTTCTGTTGCAGTGACAGGAGCCGAGTTGAGAATTAACAGCATAGCCATCAGTAATAGTTTTTTATATAAGGTAAGCATAATTTTGCAAGGATAAGTTATAGGTTAAGCCAAGTACTACCAATATTTTACGAGCTACTTTCTAGCCTTCAAACTGTATCAAATTTAAATGTCCTGTTTAAGAGTAGGGAAGCTTAAAGATTTGATGTTGATCTGTATTATTATATTCTAATATATGTTAATTAAGAAGAATTATATGAGATATTGAGTTTGTTGATAAATACAAACTCTCTTTAAAGCTATGAAAGATAAATACTTCAGTTGCAATAAAGCAGTGAGGTTTTTTGGCTGGTAATTAATAGGAGCTATTGCTGAATATAGAAAATGGATGAAAATTAAGCAATGTTATTTGTGGCTAATGATAAAATTTAGTTTTATCTCTCTTTAACTTATAACTTCTATGACAAAAAAAGCTATATTGTTCGCTAATTTAGGATCTCCTGATAAACCAAAGACTAAAGACGTTAGAAAATATCTTAATCAATTTCTAAGTGACCCTTATGTTATTCACTTACCTTGGTCGTTAAGGCGTATAATTATAAGCCTGTTTATTTTGCCAACTCGGCCTAAAATGTCTGCAAAAGCTTATCAAGCTATCTGGGCTAAGGAAGGTTCACCATTATTATTTTTATCTGAACAGTTAAAACAGGCTGTACAAGCCAAGCTTGATTGTCCTGTTGCCATGTCTATGCGGTATGGTAAACCGAGTATAAAAAAACAATTGCTATCCCTGGTTAAAGAGCAGGGGGTTACCAATATTTTATTTATTCCTTTATATCCTCACTATGCTGAAAGTACAGTCACCACTTCTGTTGAGGAAGCTAAACGGGTGATTAAAAAGTTTAAGCTTAAAGTGTCTTTACAGGTACAACAGCCTTTTTATCAACATGATAACTATATCTCTGCTTTAGTGAATAGCGCACAACCTTATTTACAGCAACCTTATGATCATTTATTGTTTAGTTATCATGGTTTGCCTGAAGTTCATATTAGCAAATTAGATAAATCAAAAAAGCATTGTTTAAAAACGGTTGCCTGTTGCAGTAAGCCTCATAAAGTGCATAAAACTTGCTACCGGCACCAGGTATTTCAAACAACACGTTGTTTTGCAAAAAAAGCAAACTTACCAGTGGGAAAATATTCTGTTGCATTTCAATCTCGACTTGGCAGGGCAAAGTGGTTAGGCCCCAGTACAGAACAACGTTTACGTGACCTAGCAGAAAATGGAGTTAAAAATGTATTAGTTATTTGTCCTTCTTTTGTAACAGACTGTTTAGAAACATTGGAAGAAATTGCGATTCGTGGCGACCAGGTTTTTAAAGAAGCAGGAGGAGAGTCCTTAACTTTGATTCCTTGTTTGAATAATAATGAAGAGTGGGTTGAAACATTAGCCGCTTGGAGTATTGAGCACTTACCAGAGATTTAAATTCACTCCGCCCCTTTAACTAAAAACAATGATGCTTTAATGGTCGGCTGTTTTTTTTGGTTATGCGGCTTCTTTTTGTTCAATGTTCCAGCCAGGAAAAACGAGCACTGCTGGGTGAACCTGCAAGGCTCTTGCTAGAACCTTTACTCTTTCTACACCTAAGTTTACTTTATCATGTTCAATAGCTGAAATTGTTGATTGAGGGATTCCACTAAGAGTTGATAATTCATTTTGGCTTAACTCTTGATGCTCTCGAATAATGCGAATTTTCGAGTTTATAAATAACTCTATATTGAAGGTTAAGGTGCGATGATCTATGGCCTTTCCATTTCCCAATTAAAGGTTCATCATTAATAAACCCAGAAACCTCAGAAATTAAGGCTGAGGAAAAAGAGGCGGCATAGAACTACTACTTTAGGCGACAACTAACTTGACATCTACTGGACCCATTATCAAGTAAGAATAGGGAGAGGATTGAGAGTTTTGAGGTCGGTAAAGCTTTAAAATAACTCCCAGATAGGCTGTATATTTTCTGGTAGTGCTGCTAAACGTCCTAGCTCTACCCACTGGTTAGTCGGTGTATGAAAGTCCGAGCCTGTAGAAGCAGATAACTGGTATTGCTTGGCGTATGCCAAAGAACGCCTTATTTCTTCTGCTGAACTACGGCCTGTGACAACTTCAATACCTTGTCCTCCTGCCTCTTTAAATGCGGTTAAAAAGCGACGCATCCAGCTGGCTGTTAATTTATAGCGTAAAGGGTGAGCAATAACGGCTACTCCACCTGCTTGATTAATCCAGGCAACAACATTAGTTAAGTCTGCCCAAACGGTAGCAACAAAGGCTGTTTTTCCATTACCTAAATAGCGGTCAAAAGCTTGTTGTTGCGAAGTGACATAATTGTTTTCTAATAAGAAATTTGCAAAGTGGGCGCGTGTAATCATGCCACCGTTTGCCATTTTAACGACGGCTTTATAAGCATCTGGAACACGTCTTTTTTCTAATTTTAAGGCAATTTTTTTTGCCCGTTCAGTGCGTAGTTGCTGTAGATGACTAATGCTCGAGATTAATGTTTGGTTTTTAGGGTCAATATTCAGCCCAACAATATGGAAACATTTGTTTTCCCACGTGGTGGAAATTTCAATTCCAGGAATAAATTTAATATCGTTAGCCGTTGCAGCCTTGGCAGCCTCCGCTTGCCCATTAATCGTATCGTGGTCTGTTAATGCAATGGATGTTACACCTTGCTGCTGTGCACGTTCGATAACTTCCGTGGGTGACAATGATCCATCTGAGGCGGTGGAGTGACAATGTAAATCGTACTTTTCTGTCATTATTGATATTCACCATATAGTTTTGAATAAAGACCATTATTTTTAATTAAAGTTGCATGTTGACCTTGCTCGCATATTCTACCTTCCTCAAATACATAAACGTGATCTGCTTGTTTAACCGCGCTGAGGCGGTGAGCAATAATAATGGTTGTCCTTCCTTTTAAGAAGCTAGCTAAGGCTAAGTGTAATTTTTGCTCGGTAGCTGTATCTAATGCCGAGGTTGCTTCGTCTAAAATAACAACACTGGGCTTAGCGACAACCATACGAGCAATAGCAAGTCGTTGACGTTGCCCCCCAGATAGGCGCATGCCTTGTCTGCCAACAATGGTATCTAGGCCTTTATCAAGATCGGCAACCGTTTGTTTTAGTTGTGCAATGGATAAGGCATCCCATAGTGCATGGTCAGAAATATCCCGACCTAAAGTTAGATTGGCTCTTATTGTGTCATTAAATAATGCAGGGTGTTGTAAAACAGTTGCAACATGTTCTCTAACGACCTCAAGTCCAATTTTATTAATGGGCTGTTTATTAAAATAAATCATTCCTTTATTAGGGGGGTATAAACCGATGATTGTTTGGGCAAGTGTAGATTTCCCACCGCCACTTGCACCGACTAATGCGACCTTTTCGCCGGCAGTAATGGATAGGTTAATGCCATTTAAAATAGGTTCATCTTTATAGCTGAAATGTAGGTTCTTAATGGTAATAGAAACTGTTTTACTATTTTTAAAGGGATCTTTAAGGTGGGGGTATTGAGGTTCTTGTTGTAGAGCAAATAATGTGTTGATTCTATTTAATGCAGCTTTGGCGGCAAAAAAAGCATGCTGGATGCTAAGAATTTCTTGTACGGGAGCCATCATAAACCAAAGATACCCAAAAACAGCCAGCATTTGTCCTATACTCAAATTGGAGTAAAAAACCATTAGCATGGCGGTTGCTCTAAAAATATCAAAGCCAAAGAGGAAAACTAAAAAACTTAAGCGAGTTGCCGCATCGCTTTTCCAGGCAAAAGAGGTGGAGTGAGACTTTACTGCTTTTGCTGATTCAATCAGTTGTTGGCAATAATGCTTTTCTCTATTGCTTGCTCGAATTTGGTGTATGGCTTCTAATGTTTCTGTTAATGATTGCTGAAAAATACCGTAGGCAGAGTTCTCCTTGGCTTTTAGATTTTTAATCCGTGAACCTATTTTTCTGGCAAAATAAATAACTAAAGGGTTAAGCAATAAAATAAAAAGTCCTAGTTGCCAGTGCATCCATAACAGGATGACAGCCGTACCAATAATAGTTAGCGTTGCGACCAGTAATTTACTAATCGTTGTGCCAATAAAATTATCAATAGTATCAAGGTCAGTTACCATATGGGTGACGACAGAGCCAGTGCCTAGACTTTCATATTCTGACATGGAAATAGACTGTAAACGTCGAATAAGGTCTTTCCGAATACGAAAAATAATATCTTTAGAAATAAAGGTAAACTGACGACCTTGAATAATATTAAAAATAATCGAGATGATTCTGAGTAATAAACTAAAGCTTAAAACAGCTGCAATATAAAAAATGGGCTGTTGCCAATCTAATGGAATAAATTGATTTAGGGTAGCTGTTATTCTGCCAGGTTGGTGTAATAACACTTCATCGACCAGCAAAGGCATCAGTAAAGGGACGGGTACACTAGCAATGGTTGCTAAAATGGCAACCCAATGAGCATTGAAAAGTTCTTTCTTGTGCTCAAGTGCTATTTCATAGATAGTACGCCATGAATATTGTGTTTGTTGTGATAAAGCTTGATTGTTACGATGCACTTTTTATTTATATAAATGAAACTAAGCTGAGAATTATAACGGTCAGATGGATAATAAGAAATTACATTTTGTTTAAAATAAATTTATGATGCGAAAAATACTGTTTTATTTGATTTTTATTTTTGTGATACAGAAGGCAGGTGCTTCAAATTTATCACTGGATAAACAAAGAAAGGCGTTTTTAGAGGCTCAAATTAGTATTGATAAGGGAGGGTCTCCCTTATCTTTTAACCGCAAGGATGTGTTATCAGGCTATCCTTTATACCCTTATATTCAATATCAATGGTTAGTAAAACACCTTGATCAAACCAAACAAATTAAACGCTTTTTAAGATACTACAGAGACACACGGTATACTGGTTTATTAAGGTATAAATGGCAGATCTATTTAGCAAAGCATAAAAATTGGGCTGAGTATATTGCGCAATATCAAAAAACCAACAATACAAGGTTGCAATGTTATTACTACCGAGCAAAATATAATTTAGGCACAAAAACACAGGCATTAATAGGCGCTAAGAAGCTTTGGGTTATTGGTAAGTCTCAACCTAGTGAATGTAACCCAATTTTTAAAGTTTTATTAGGATCAAAATACCTTACTAGGGATATGCTCTGGCAAAGATTTGACTCGGCTGTTACTAAAGGTAATTTTTCAGTTGCCAAATATGTTAAAGGTCTAATGGCTAAAAAAGACCGGAAAGTGGCACAGCTTTGGTTAAAGGTTCATTCCAACCCCACACTGATAACGAATAAAAAATTCTTAAAGTATAAGCAGGCTCAGACAGGTTTGATTTTTGCTCACGGCATTGAACGCCTGGCAAAAAAAAACCTTAACAAAGCAATTAGTCTATGGGATAAACGAAACAAAGAATTTACCATAAACTCGTCCACCCGTAGGCGAGTGGCACAACGGCTAGCGATGTCATTAGCTTATAACCATGATGATAAGGCTTATGATCGTTTAACGGCTTTAATTAAACCTGCCGATAAAGCGAAAGAATGGCGAGTTAGAGCGGCATTAAAAATGCAAAATTGGCCCGCTGTTGCAGAGTCAATTTCTGCTTTAAGTAAGGAATTTAAAAAAAAGGAAAAATGGCGTTATTGGTTAGCTAGAGCCTCTGAGAATAATAACAAGCCAAAGGTTGCCAACTTTATTTATTCTAACTTGGCAGAAGAAAGAAGTTTTTATGGTTATTTGTCCGCTGAAAAATTAAATAAGGAATATCAATTATCAAACAACCCCATACAGGTAGCACCTGAAATGTTTACAAGGTTTAAACATAAAAAACCTTTTTTAGTGGTCGCTGAACTTATTGCAATTAATAAGCCGAAAGAGGCAGAGCGCCAATGGTGGTTCGCTATTCGTAAATTAGATAAAAAACAGATATTGATGGCGGCTAAATATGCTGAAGAACTTAACTGGAAGCAAGTCGCTATCTTTACTTTGGCAAAAGCAAAATATTGGGATGACGTGGCTGTGCGATTTCCTTTGGCATATAAAACACAAGTCCAAAAAAATGCCAAACAACAAGACTTAAACCCTGCGCTTATTTTTGGTTTAATACGGCGAGAAAGTGCATTTAACAGGAATGCTTATTCACCTGTTGGGGCAAGAGGTTTAATGCAAATAATGCCTAAAACAGGAAAACAAATTGCCCGGGAGTTAAAAGAAAAGTGGGCTGGCAAAATAGAACTATTTAACCCTGCAACCAACCTAAAATACGGTGCTTATTATTATAAAAAGTTACTAAACCAATTTAATGGCCATTATGCCTTAGCTGCCGCTGCTTATAATGCGGGTCCTCACCGTGTTAAACGCTGGTTGCCTGATAAGCATAAAATGGCGGCAGATATTTGGATTGAAACAATACCATTTAACGAGACAAGGGCGTATGTTTCAGCCGTTCTAACCTATGCTTTAATTTATCAAAAACAATTGAAAAAAAATCTTTTGACAATGAAAGATTTTATGAAGGATGTTTTGCCTAAATAATAAAAATAAACCTGTAGTTTTAATATGTATTCTTTAGTAAATGAGTAGGCTAAAACCTACACCCAAATAATGGATAAATTGTTAAAATAGCTTTATCAACAGATTCGACTCACTACCAGATTTTAATTATCTAAAAATAACTACATATTTAAAAATATATAAGCTAATCTTTAAGGTAAGGTTTTAAGCTAGTTTTGCTGTGTATTGCTAGATTCAATGATTGAGAAAAAGGTTAATTTATGATGTAATAGAGAAGTTTTAAAGTCTTAAAGTGCCTCCTATTCTTATAGGGGGGTTGTTTGTCGCAACTTGTCTGGAGAACAGGCTTATTCACTATGCAATTTATTATTAAAAAAGGTTTAGACCTACCCATTACGGGAGGTCCTAAACAGATTATTGAAAAAGGTAACAAGGTTAAATCTGTTGCTATTTTGGGAAAGGATTACGTAGGCCTAAAGCCTAAAATGATGGTCGCTGTTGGCGATGCTGTTAAATTAGGACAAGTTCTATTTACTGATAAACAAAACCCTGGGGTAAACTTTACAGCACCTGGTGCCGGTGTTATTAAAGAAATTAACCGTGGCGCAAGGCGTGTTTTGCAGTCAGTCGTTATTGAGCTTAAAGGTTCGGACCAAGAAGCTTTTACAAAATATGCTAAAAAAGATTTGGCTGAATTATCTGCTGATCAAATTAAACAAGATCTTTTAGCTTCAGGCTTATGGACTTCCTTTTTAACACGTCCTTATGGAAGAATACCAGCCGTTGATGAAGTTGCGAGATCAATTTTTGTAACGGCGATGGATACTCGGCCTTTAGCTGCTGATCCTGCCATTATTATTAAAGAAAGAGAGGCAGACTTTACTGCTGGCCTATCTATTGTTGCCAAATTAACAACAGGTAAAACATACCTTTGTAAAGCAACAGCCAGTGAAGTTGTTTCTGTTGATACAGTACAAACTGAAGAGTTTTCAGGTCCGCATCCTGCGGGTCTAGCAAGTACGCATATTCATTTTCTTGATCCTGTTGACGCTGAAAAAATAGTTTGGCATATTGATTATCAAGCCGTCATAGCTATTGGTGCTTTATTTTTAACAGGAAAATTAAATCCAAACAGAGTGGTCTCTTTGGCTGGGCCGGCTGTTAAAAATCCTAGATTAATACAGGCTCGTGTTGGTGCTAATACCAATGATTTGGTAGCAGGGGAACTAGATGATTCTGAAAACAGAGTAATTTCTGGTTCTGTTTTGTATGGGCATGAAGCGAGTGATGTTTTTGCTTACCTTGGTTGTTATAGCAATCAGGTGTCTGCACTTAAAGAAGGTAGACAGCGTGAGTTGTTTGGCTGGATTGTGGCAGGCAAGAATAAGTATTCGGCAATGAATGTGTATACATCGAGTAAAGACCGCAAAAATAACCGTTTGTTTCCTTTAACAACGGATAAAAATGGCAGTAATAGAGCTATCGTCCCCGTTGGTGTATATGAAACAGTTATGCCTATGGATATTTTACCAACACCTTTGTTAAAAGCATTGGTTATAGGTGATACTGATCAGGTACAGTTATTAGGCGGACTTGAATTGGTTGAGGAAGATGTTTCCTTATTTACTTTCGTTGATCCAGGTAAGCATGATTTTGCCCCTGTATTAAGAGCGAATCTAACTAAAATTGAGAAGGAAGGGTAATGTCGGCTAGAGATATTTTAGATAGCATAGAGCCGCATTTTACGAAAGGCGGTAAATTAGAAAAGTATTATGGTCTGTATGAGATGGTCGATACTTTTATCTATACTCCGTCTGATGTAACACGCGGAACAACCCATGTGCGTGATGGTAATGACCTGAAACGTACCATGACATTTGTTGTAATTGCAACATTTTTCTGTATTTTGATGGCCATGTATAACAGTGGTTATCAAGCAAATTTAGCTGTACAGGTAATGGGTTTAGATGAAGTGAATAGCTGGCGTAGTATCCCTATGTCTCTATTTGGCTACAATCCAATGAATCCATTATCAAATATGGTTCATGGTGCATTGTTTTTTCTGCCAATCTATATTGTTACTTTGGCAGTCGGTGGTGTATGGGAAGTATTATTTGCAACTGTCCGTGGACATGAAGTAAACGAGGGGTTTCTGGTATCTTCAATGTTATACACATTGATTCTGCCGCCTGATATTCCTCTATGGCAAGTGGCTCTAGGTATTTCATTCGGTATTGTTATCGGTAAAGAAGT
>JAJRUF010000172.1 GCA_024277935.1 Gammaproteobacteria bacterium | reverse complement strand
GAAAGAAAAACAAATAGATGGATTAGATTTAAGCAATAAAGAATTAATTACCTGGCGTGACCTCCCGAATAAAGAGGGCTATGTGGTTAATGATGCTGGGCTAGTTGCCTGTAAAATTACTAAAACCATGCCTGCACGTCGTTTATGGGACATTATTATGTCCTCTACCTATGATTATGCTGAACCTGGCTTTATCTTAATTGATAAAGTCAATGAGATGAATAATAACTGGTTTTGTGAAAATATCCGTGCGACCAATCCATGTGGAGAACAGCCGCTCCCTCCTTATGGAAGCTGTCTATTAGGGTCAATAAATCTAACTCGTTTTGTAGAAAAACCTTTTACAAGTAAAGCCTATTTTGACTGGGATACCTATCGTAAAACGATTGCAATTTTTACCCGTATGCTGGATAACGTCGTGGAAATTAATGGCCTCCCTCTAGAAAAACAAAGGTATGAAATTATCCATAAACGCCGGCATGGTATGGGATATTTAGGGCTTGGCTCCACACTAACCATGCTTGGTTTAAAATATGGAGAAGTTGAATCTTTAAAAATCACTGAAGAAATTACTAAAACCCTCGCTATAGAAGGTTGGAAAGCCGGGCTGGAACTTTCAAAAGAGAAGGGGGCAGCCCCGATTATGGAACAAGAGTTTATTGTTACGGGTGAAATGTTACATAAACGCCCAGAAATGAAACAAGACGGCTATAAAAAAGGGGATAAAATTTTAGGTAAAGTTCTGCATGCAAAATACAGTCGTTATATGCAGTTAATAGCAACGCAAGAGCCAGAGTTAGTTAAAGCATTGGCAGAGCAGGGGGCAAGATTTACTCATCACAGTTCAATTGCACCAACAGGAACTATTTCATTATCACTCGCTAATAACTCAAGTAATGGAATTGAGCCAAGTTTTGCCCATCATTATTCTCGTAATGTTATTCGAGAAGGTAAAAAGAGCAAAGAAAAAATTGATGTTTTTTCATTTGAATTATTAGCTTATAGAAAACTAATTAATGCTAATGCAATGCCTTTTAGTGATAAGCCAGATGAGAAATTACCTGATTACTTTATTTCAGCAGATGATATTTCACCCAAACAACATGTTGATGTACAAGCGGCTGCACAAAAATGGATAGATTCATCAATCTCAAAAACAGCGAATGTGCCGACTGATTTTCCTTATGAAGATTTTAAATCAATCTATGAATATGCTTATGATAAAGGTCTAAAAGGCTGTACTACTTTCCGCTTTAACCCTGAAGTTTTCCAAGGTGTATTGGTAAAAGAAGACGACTTGGAAAAAACAACTTATCAGTTTACTTTGGAAGACGGTCATGTCGTTGAAGCAAAAGGTAATGAAGAAATTGAATACGATGGTGAAAAGCATACAGCAGCCAATTTATTTGATGCATTAAAAGAAGGCTATTACGGGAAATTTTAGATTAATTTAATTTATTAATATCCTTTATAATCATAGGTTTAATGTATATAAGTGTGCATCATGATGTCCATCATAATCAATATTTATAATAGTCCATGTAAAGTTGACTTAAGTTTTTGATTGTAAAGTAGTTAAGTGCTAATGTTGTACAGCATGATGGTATGGCAACCTAGGGAAGGTGGTTGGGAAGTTACTTCTCTAGGTTTATACAAGATAATTATAATACCCACTCATTTTTCAAAAGAACCTATTTATTGGGAGTGTTTTCAGGTAGTGGTTAATTTTAATACTTCACTTAAGGATCAACTTTCGATGAGGAGTTGATGAATATTATTAATTGTTAATTAGAAACCTTATCAAAATCTAAACGTTCTGTACCCCGTCATTTAGATTGATAATTGTGGGATAAAGCGAATTTTTGGTTTTTTCGGAAATGCTTTTAGATTCGTGGGGTGTGGCGGATTTAATGGATGTTTAATATTGATTTAAAAAATACGTTTGAATTGTTTAAAACCCCCGCTTTCCTTGTCAGTGTCACATCTCTTGCGATGGAATTAAAAAAATAAATTATGTTTTAAGATGTTTATATTACAACATTTTCTTAGTTCGATTTTTTATTCATATTTTCTTGTTCTTTTAATGCATTAATCAAAATGATTGCTCCTGGCTTTGTTAGTCCTTGGGTGAACATGACTGTTTTAATCGCTTCTCTTATTAATATAGGTGGTTCATAGCCTGTTTCTACCGCTGCATCCTTGTAGTCGTGCATTTTTGTACCGAATTCACTTAGATTTTCTTGAAACAATTGTTCTTGCGCGTCTTCTTGGCTCTGGTTGCTGTTAGTTTTTAAATTAATCTCATAACCATTCTTTTTTTCTTTTATTCCTTCAAGCAATATTGGGCCTTCACCTGTCGTAAACCATACTATATTCGCCCTAGCAGCTGCACATATACTGACAGACGCGCTAGTCTTTGGCTCGTTTCTGCCTGAAAGGTAGTTACCAAGTGTGCGTCTAGAAATTCCAGTAACTTCTGAAAGCTTATCAGCTCCACCATCAATTGTTTCGCAGAGGTGTTTTAATCTTTTGGCAATTTCAGAGTTTGATTTAGCAACTATGACGTTGTTTTCGGAGTTCGCTTTATGGTTTTCTGTGTTCATAGCTCATTGATAATGCATAATATATCTATTAATAGCCCAATATTGCCATTTGTACAACCTTTAAAGGCAATAAAGGGCTTGTGTTAGCGGCAAATAAGGGTTACTCTTTGGCCATGCCTAAAACAAATTTACTTAAAAAACCAGCACCTAAGGACTGGCATAAAGCCGACATTAAAGCCGCTTTAGAAAAAAAGGGTTGGATGCTACGAGGTATGTCTACTTTTAATAGCTTAAGCCATGGGGCTGAAAGAGCCGCATTAGATAGTAACTCCAGCATTGCTGAAGAAGTTATAGCTGATGCTTTCGGTGTAACACCAAAAGAAATATGGCTTTCCCACTTTGAGAAGAATAATACGCCAAATAAGCGCCGTTGTAACGTAAAACAACGCATAAGAGATACGTTCTTTATTTCAATACTAATCAGTAAATAGACTGAATAGATATGGAGTTGTTTTTTACTAATGCTGACTTCACTTTGTATGGAGCATCTCTGCCGAAAGTACCATTCATGATGAATTCTGAGATGGTATTAATGGAGGAAGTAAATCGGTATCTTCATTATATCGCTGTAGTCAATGGTAAGACGGAATCGCCCAATACATGGGCAACTTATGGGCGTGATTTGCTGGATTATTTTGAGTGGCTGGAGGCTCAAAAACTTACTTGGGATTCTGTAACTAAGGAGCACATTGCTCTATACCGTAATACTATGATTGAACAGGTCAGCCTTCATACAGGAAGACCTAATTCCAATGGGACTATTAATCAACGCGTTGGCGCAGTTATCCGCTTCTATAATTACCAATTTGAACAAGGTAAAATCAAAAAACTACCTTTCACCTCACATGACATTACTTCTGTGAGGAGCAAAGATAGCGATGTTTTATCGCATATATCTACTCCTACAAACACGTGTAATGAATTAACATTGAAAGTTCATACACCACTTCCAAAATATTTATCTCTCTCTGATGCCAGAAAATTCATAAAAGCACTTAAATCAGGGCGACCTCAATTACAAGGGGTCTTAATAATTATGACGGGCATGCGTCGCGAAGAGGTTACGCGTATGCCCATAAGTATGATTGAAGAGTTAGAAATCGAAGCAAATAAACGCTCTCAGGGAGAACTGGTTCCGTTAAAGATTCCAGCAGAGATAGCAAAGGGAAAGAAGTCTAGAGTTGTTTATGTAACCAAAATCTTTGCTGGTAAGCTTAGGCAATATCGCATTTTAGAGCGACCAAAGTTAGCAAAGAAATTTAAGATAAAAAATGGTTATGAAAGTAACAGACTTTGGATATCTCATTGGGGGGGGGAGTTATCTGTCGGAAACCTGAATGCCGTATTTACTGATGCCTCAAAAGAAACAGGTATTTACTGCACTCCTCATATGCTACGCCATACTTTCGCGACATATTTTTTTGAGCGTACTGGAGATCTTCGCACATTACAAAAACTGATGGGGCATACTGCTATATCAACCACTACAATTTATGAACATTCCAGCACAGAAGACAGGTTAGGTTTTATGGAGCAATACCAAAAAGAAATCGATGATTTGTTAAATTAAGGTGAAAATTACTAATCATGGGTGATATTAGTCAAAAAAGAAAGCACTATACTTTAATCGATTGTGAAGTCATGGTCGACCTGCCTCCTGCATTGTCTTTTGAGTTTGATCATCACCTATGGAATTTTGACGAGTTAGCGACATGGGGGAAACGAGAAAATCTTGCCTATCATTTCTCTGTTGTGTTTTGGCAACGTCGTCATGATGTAACTCATAACACAAAATTACTTCATTGGCATTCATATAAAGTTTTCTGGAAATTTCTTGATAAAGTTTATCCAGAACTAACGAATATAGAAGAATTAACAACTGAGGTGATTCAAAGTTTTATTGTATGGCTCAGTTACACAACAACATCAAAAAGCCGCTGGAACAAAATTAAAGGGGAGCAAACTTCTCAGAATACTCAACACCATTATTATTCAGCAATTAAAAGCGTTATTAAGCGATTAATTTCGAATAATATGATATCTGATGATATTGAGTTTGCAATTATTGCATTTGGAAACAGTGCATACAATACACAACGTACCAAACCATTTTCCAGAGGAGAGCGACAACGTATCGTAACAGCCTGTAAAAATGAAATTATAGAAATCAAAGAAAATAATTTACACGAGAACAGGTTAGGCATGCTTATTCCATATATGCTACTCATAGCACTTCGTACAGGTATACATGGGCAGCCCTTACTTGATTTGCATATTAACAGCTTAAAAGACAGCATCTTAGATGGTCGAATGATTTTATCAATTCATAAAAATCGTGGCTATTCCTCTCAAAATATTGATGTTTCAGAGTTAGGTACAGGTGATATTCATATTACAAAACGAGTAGCAGGATTGATTAAAGAAGTGCAAGCACTAACAGGAGGTCTTAGACTAAATGCTTCAGAAGAACTGAGTCAAGATCTCTGGTTAATAAGGGATAAATATGATTCAACAAAGATCCTAAGTGTTAAGTCTACAAGCTCTGTATATACTGCGATCCAAGCATTCGCGATAAGCCATGATTTACGAAGTGATCAGGGTGAGCAATTAAACTTAAATTTAAGACGTATGCGTCCAACTTTTGCACACGCTTTATTACGAATTAATGGAGGAGATCTTCGTGACTTACAAAAAAGATTAAATCACAAAAATATAGCTACAACTATGGGTTATTTAGACCCAGAACAAGATGAATTCAAGAGTAGTTTTAAGCATCAAGGCCTCGTAATGCAGTATTGGGTAAAAGGTGTTCATGATGTTACTGCTGAAGAGGCGGCTAAAAAATTAAATATTACTATTGATGAAGCAAAAAAGGTCATAAGTGGAGCTAATGATATGCTTGTGGGTAGCTGTAAAAATCCATTGGATAGCTCGTTTAACAAAAATTCAGAAGGTGCTTGCACAAATTTTATGGCATGCTTTCGTTGTCCAAACCAAATCATCATGAAAGATGATTTACACAAAGTTTTTAGCTTTTATTGGTACCTCCTGAGGAAAAAACCAATGATTCCAGATAAAGCATGGGAAAAGGCGTATGCATGGATTATTCGAATTATAGACGAAGATATTGTGCCTCAAATAGATCTAGAAATTGATATTGACGCATTAAAAGAAAACGCGAAAACTAACCCCCATCCAGCTTGGCCGAATATGGAGTTAAGTATTAATGAATTAGGGAGTAATTTATCATGAGTTCTAAAACAGAAGTAATTCGGGACTACGGGAGTTTTGTTAGCCATCAAAAACTACCTGAATTAACACTTAAAAATAAAAAGCTTTTAACTGTTTCTGCTGATGGCTCAAAGTATGGAGATTCTATTTGGAAATTTTATACTGAGATACCGCAAGATAATGTGAAGGAATCTGCTATGGAAATTAGGTGGAACTTTAAGGTCGGAAATTTTAAATTTCTAGACCCAAAGTACAGTGAACTGCTAAACAGCAGTAAAGACTTTATTTATTCCTTACGGCAAAGGCCATCAAAGAGGGGAGGAGCATTAAAACCAACCTCGATAATTCGTTTATTTAAAGAGTTAAAGGCATTAATTTATTGGATGGACTCAAAAAGTATTTACAGTTTTGGTTTTCTAACTCCTGCTCTCATTGAAAGTTATGTGGCTCATGTGAAATCAACCCAGCGTAATGGAAAGGCTATAAGCCTGGGAACCATTCAGAAGAGACTGGAGTTGCTTGATAAACTTAGGGAGCATCGAAATGATATCACTCAGTCTATTGATTTTGCTCCCTTTCCAAATGGTGGCTCGTATGAGGCATCAGGACTCACTAGTGAGCACCAAAAAAACAATAAGTTTGATTATATTCCTGATGAGGTTGCTATAGATATTGCCGATAAAGCGATTAATTATATTCAAGATAGATCAGAAAATATCATACTAGCCCACCTAGCAAGCAAGCAAGCATATGAATCAACCCTAGAAAATGGATTGTCTAAATCCGTAGCGCAGCGTCGTGAACGAGAAGCAGTACAGAAATATGGATTTGACAAAGTTAAGACATTAACGAAAGAAATTGGCCAGCTTAGAACCTCTTGTTATATTGTTATTGATTTTTTTAGTGGCATCAGAGATTCAGAAATGTCCTCTCTCAACCTGAATTGCATTGAGAGCGACGAAGAAGAAGGATATATTTGGATACACGGTAAATCATATAAAGTTGCACATAATGTTATTCATCCTCGTTGGATGACCCCCCCCATTGTCAAGGAGGCTGTAAATGTTTTAACACGCCTCTCAATTTGGATAAGAAAAGCTCTTCAAGGGCAAATCCAGACCCTTGAAAATAGTTTACTTGTAGATGTAATTGGACCACAAAAACAAAAGGACATTACAAAAGAAATCGCTCGAATGAAAAAAATTGAGAATCGCTTGTTCTTAGTTATGTCGAGAAAGAAAGGTAATTCGATTGATGTAAACAAGACTATCCATGCTCAATTGAAAGGTTTCATGCTGACTCAAAATATAGTTAAATATTGTGGAAGAACATGGAATCTTCATCCTCACCAGTTCAGAAAGACCTTTGTGCGATTTATGGTAAAGAATTCAGTGAATATCCGCTATTTACAGGAGCACTTTAAACATATTTCATTATCCATGACCGCTTGGTACGATATCGATGATGTTGAATTAGTTAACGAGATTGCAGAGTTTCATAAAGAATTTACTGGGGAGAAACTCAATGAATTTTTCGGCAGTCAAGAACTCGCTGGCGCTGGTGGGGACTTAATTATGTCTAACAGACGTGATTATTTTGCAGGTATTATTGCTGAAGATAAAATGCAAATAATTGAAAGTATGTCAGATACAGTTACTTTGCGTTCAACGGGTGTTAGTTGGTGTTTAGGCGATGTTGAAGTTGGTGAGTGTAGTGGGGTTCATGGTTGTATGATTAGTCCTGCTAATGTTAAACATTGCTCCCAAGCGATAGTAACTCCTGAGTTTTTACCCGCATGGGAAAATATGGAGCGAAATAATGAAGAACTATTGGAAAGAGATGACATAGGGGTACACCAAAAGGCAGCAATTTCTTCATTTTTAATGCAGGTAGTGAAACCTACGATAAAGAAATTAAATGGTGTTCCTAATGCCTAAAAAAGTACATAGAGCTTCGAAACAAGCCCTAAGAGATAATGCAGAAAAGCGGGAGCAGCAAAAGCATAATGATTTGGTTGCGGGACTTAATCGACTAAAAAATAATGAGCCTATTAATATTAAAAAAGGTACAAAGATGACTCTTCAATTAGTTGCAGATGAAGCTGATGTATCAAGATCAACCCTTTATAACCATGAAGATATGTTGGAACAGGCTAAAAATTACATAAAAAATAAGTCAATTAGTCCCGCTCAGGCACGTCGAATGATCAAGGAAAATGCCATAAAAAAAGAGGAGAACACTAAAAAGATTATCCAACAACTAAATGAAGATAAATCAAAGCTGGCACAAGAAAACTATAAACTGTCTTTGGAAAAAGATGAGCTAAACAGTTTGTTGGAATCAAGAAATAAAGAAATTGCTGAATTAAAACGTAGATTGGGCTCTAAAAAATTATCTGTTATATAAAAAATTACTAATTAATGGTACAGCTCATAGATTAGTGCAACAAAAACAATATATACCTCATTTAAAAATAGCATGTAACCTCTGATTATGCTGTTACTTACCCGAGTATACTGAAAAAATGAGTCAAAGTGATTTATCAGACAGTCAATTTTTTCGACAAGAAGAATAAATCTTTCAACCCTATAGAGTTGGAAAAATAATTTAAAACAACAGGTTTTTAAGTGTCAAAAGATTTACCATACAATCTCTTTTTAACCGTAACTTTTTTTCAGTTTCTATCATAATCTTGAAAATATATTTGCAAAAATCAATAAATCCTATTAAGACAGGATTATTTGCAAATAACACTGAATGACCTACAATAATCCTATGAAACTAGGACTAAATAAATGGCAAAGTGACGACACCCACTCCAAAATACTTAAATTAAACTCTATGTTTTCTTTTCCAGTCACACTGTGGATGCTATAGTTAGTAATAGTCATTTCACAGAGGCCTTTTAATAAACCTCAACGCTTATTATTTATGGACAAAAAACAGCTTACGGAACGAGATATTTGCACCAAGTACATACTCCCTGCTATAAAAAAGGCTGGCTGGGATATACACACTCAAATTCGTGAAGAAGTTAACTTGACCGCAGGTCGAGTTATTGTTCGAGGTCAAATGGGGCTTCGCAGTAAAGGCAAGCGTGCTGACTTTGTGCTTTATCATAAGCCGAATATGCCCTTGGCTATTATTGAAGCCAAAAAGAACACCTTACCAATAGCAGCAGGTATGCAGCAAGGCCTGTCTTATGCAGACTTACTTGAAGTGCCTTTTATCTTTAGCTCCAATGGCGATGGTTTTATCTTTCATGATAAAACAGGCCTATCTCCTCAAGTAGAACAAGAACTCAGCCTAGATGAATTTCCCAGCCATACCGAACTGTGGCAAAAATATCAGCAATGGAAAGGCTACCAAGCTCAAGAGTTAGAAACGATTACCCAAGACTATTATGAAGATGGTAGTGGTAAGTCTCCCCGTTATTATCAGGTACACGCTATCAACAAAACAGTAGAAGCCGTTGCTAAAGGAGAGCAACGTGCTTTGTTAGTGATGGCAACAGGTACGGGGAAAACCTATACTGCTTTTCAAATTATTTGGCGACTGTGGAAAGCGGGTATTAAAAAACGCATCCTGTTTTTAGCTGATCGCAATATTCTGGTTGATCAAACCAAAACCAATGACTTTAAGCCTTTTGGTACAGCTATGACCAAAATCACAGGGCGAAAAGTAGATACTTCTTATGAAATATTTCTGTCACTTTACCAAGCTATTACAGGACCTGAAGAAAATCAAAAAGCCTATAAACAGTTCTCCCCTGAATTCTTTGACCTAATTGTAATAGACGAGTGTCATAGAGGTAGTGCAGCAGAAGATTCCGCTTGGCGTGAAATTCTGGATTATTTTAATACCGCCACCCATATTGGTTTAACCGCGACACCAAAGGAAACAGAAGAGGTTTCCAACTCTACTTACTTTGGCGACCCTGTTTATACTTATTCGTTAAAACAAGGCATAGACGATGGATTTTTAGCGCCTTATAAAGTGGTGCGGATTGATCTGGATAAAGACCTGCAAGGCTGGCGACCTACCAAAGATCAATACGATAAAAATGGTGCGCTGATAGCGGATCGTATCTATAACCAGCAAGATTTTGACCGCACACTGGTGATTGAAGAAAGAACCCAACTGGTAGCTAAAATTATCAGTGACCATCTTAAAGCCACAGACCCCATGGCGAAAACCATCGTCTTTTGCCAAGACATCGACCATGCGAATCGTATGCGTCAGGCTTTGGTGAATGAAAACCCCGAACAAGTAGCTAAAAACAGAAAATATGTAATGAAAATTACAGGAGATGATGCGGAAGGAAAAGCTGAGCTGGATAACTTTATCGATCCAGAACAAAGCTATCCTGTTATTGCCACCACCTCAGAATTAATGAGTACAGGGGTTGATGCCAAAACCTGCAAATTAATCGTGCTTGATCAGCGTATAAAATCCATGACCAAATTCAAACAGGTTATTGGTCGTGGTACACGGATTGATGAAGATTATGGCAAGCTCTGGTTTACCATTATGGATTTTAAAAAAGCCACCGAACTCTTTGCTGATGAAGACTTTGATGGTGAAGCAGAAGTGATATACAAACCCAAAGGCGGTGATTCTACTGTTCCACCTGAAGAGGGCGAAGATGATGATACTGGTTCAAATAACGGTCAAGGTTCTGATGATGACTACCCAGGTGAATCAGGTGGCTTAGATGAAGGTGGTGATGGTACAGATGAACCACCTAAAAAATATATCGTTAAAGGTGTATCGGTAAAAGTTGTTTCAGAGCGTGTGCAATATATAGGTACTGATGGAAAACTGATTACGGAATCACTTAAAGATTACACCAGTAAAACTGTTAAACAAGAATACGCAACCCTTAATTACTTTTTGCGGAAATGGAATGATGCTGACCAGAAACAAGCTGTTATTGAAGAATTAGAAGAACAAGGCGTTATTTGGCAAGCCTTAGAAGATGAAGTCGGCAAAGACTATGGCGCTTTTGATCTAATTTGTCATATTGTCTATGGTCAACCGCCTTTAACCCGCAAAGAACGAGCAGATCAAGTGCGTAAACGAGATATATTCAGCAAATACGGCGAGCAAGCACAAAAAGTATTGGAAGCCTTATTAGAAAAATATGCAGATGAAGGCATTACTCCGATTGAAAATGTCGCCGTCCTAAAAGTGCAACCCTTCAGTGAGATGGGTCGTCCTATAGAGCTGATTAAAGGCTTTGGGGGCAAAGCTCAATATCAACAAGCGGTTAAGGATTTGGAGCAAGTGCTTTATCATACAGCTAACAATTAAGCTGCAAACAAATAACACTATTCCCATACCAAAACAGGGAATACATAAGAAAATACCTAAGAGAAATTCATGTCCGTATCCAATATTGTAAAATCCATCCAAGACATTATGCGCAAAGATGCAGGTGTCGATGGCGATGCCCAGCGCATAGGCCAAATGGCATGGCTATTATTCCTGAAAATTTATGATGCACAGGAAGAAGAATTAGAATTAATGGAGGATGATTATGAGCCACCCATTCCAGCAGAATTACTTTGGCGTAAATGGGCGAGTAATAAAGAAGGCATTACAGGTGAAGGGATGCTTGACTTTATCAATGGTAAGTTATTCCCAGGCATAAAAAACCTACATGCCACACCCACCAGCAATCCGCGTGGCTTTGTTGCCAAAGAAGCCTTTAGTGATGCCTTTAACTACATGAAAAACGGCACACTGCTGCGCCAAGTGGTAAATAAAGTCGATGAAATTGATTTTAACTCCTCCACAGAACGCCATACCTTTGGTGATATTTACGAAACCATCCTAAAAGATCTGCAATCCTCAGGTAACTCAGGTGAATTTTATACCCCAAGAGCGGTCACCCGTTTTATGGTGGATATGATTAATCCCAAGTTAGGTGAAAAAATCATGGACCCTGCTTGTGGTACAGGCGGCTTTTTAGCATGTACCATGGATCATATTAAAGAATCTGGCTGTGTTAATACACCTGAAGAGAACCAAATATTACAAAAGCAGATTTATGGGGTAGAGAAAAAACAATTACCGCACTTGCTGTGTACCACCAATATGCTGCTGCATGGTATTGAAGTTCCCAGCCAGATCTTGCACGACAACACCTTAGCACGACCTTTGCGAGACTGGGGACCAAAAGACCGAGTAAAAGTCGTGGTCGCTAATCCACCGTTTGGCGGCATGGAAGAGGACGGTATAGAGCTGAATTTTCCAGCGGCTACGCGCACCCGCGAAACCGCTGATTTATTTTTACAACTTATCGTGCATATTTTAGAAGCCAATGGCAGAGCCGCTATTCTATTACCCGATGGCACTTTATTTGGTGAAGGCGTTAAAACCAAAATTAAAGAAAAACTACTGGATGAATGTAACCTGCATACTATTGTTCGACTACCCAATTCAGTCTTTGCACCCTATACCAGCATAAAAACCAATATCCTGTTTTTTGAAAAAGGCTCACCGACTCAAGATATCTGGTATTACGAACAACAATTAGCAGCAGGGGTAAAAGCCTATAATAAAACCAAACCGATGAAATTGGCCGAGTTTGAGGGCTGTAAACAATGGTGGGGTGGTGATCAGCGTACAAATCGTATTGAAAACGAACAAGCGTGGAAAGTCTCTATTAAGGCGATAAAAGCCAGTAATTACAACCTTGATGTTAAAAACCCACATCAAGTTGAAATAGATCATGGTGACCCTGATGAGCTGTTGGCAGATTATCAAACCTTACAAGGTGAAATAGCCAATACCTTAGACCAGCTTAAAGCAGAATTGGAAAAGGCATTGACTGAGGCGCAACAATAATGGATGTGGATAAATTAGTGCCAGAGGCTGGTGATTTAGCTGGGTTTATTGAACAGTTTGGTGTGTTTTCTAGTGCGCCAGGAGGCGTAGACAGACTACGTGAACTAATTTTTCAGTTAGGGGTAACAGGACAATTAACTGTCAGTGTTGATTCAGATGATTCAACTGAATCTTTATTAAAAAATATAAACGAAAGAAAACTTAAATTAGTTAAAGATAAGAAAATAAAGAAATCAAAAACGCTTTTTCCTTCAGTAAAATGCAAAAAAGAATATGAAATACATCACTCATGGAGATGGGAGTTGTTAGGAGATATATGTGAAATGCTGGTTGATGGTTCACATAATCCGCCTAGAAATTCTGGAGAAGGTATTCCAATGTTAAGTGGAAAAAATGTCCGTGATGGCGATATTACTTTAGATGCAACACGGTATGTTACAGAAAATGATTACTTGAAAGAATTGGAAAGAAACCCTGTTCAAGGTGGTGATGTGTTTTTGTCGATAGTTGGATCAATAGGGAGGTCAGCTGTTGTTCCTAATGATTTTCCACGTGTTGCGTTGCAACGAAGTATTGCTCAAATAAGAAGTTTATTAGATCCTCACTACCTTTCACTTTATTTGCGGTCACCAGTATCCATGGATTACTATTTAGTGAATGCAAAAGGCACTGCTCAAAAGGGAATTTATTTGAATCAATTGAGCCGTCTTCCTGTTGCAGTACCTCCCCTAGAAGAACAAAAACGCATAGTAGCCAAAGTCGATGGACTAATGGCACTATGCGACAAACTAGAAGCCCAACAACAGCAACAAGCCCATAATGTCTTGCGAGCCAATACCGCTGCCATCAATGCACTGTTAAACCCTGAGCCACAACAAAGTGCAACAAGCCAAAAAACATCGACAACCGTTTCAGCCAGCGAGTCAAAAGCCAGCTTCGAGCAAAACTGGCAACGCATCGCCCAACACTTCAACACCCTCTACGGCTGCACTCTCCCCATGCCCAAAGGCGAAGGCCGTAAGAAAAAACATTTAGTAGGGTTGGAGAATGTTAAAGCATTGAGGAAAGTGATTTTAGAGTTGGCTATCACAGGACAATTGACAACAAATAATAAAAATATTGGCCTTACAGATAAAGAGTTGGAGAAGGTAATTCGTGACAGAAAGGAGTGGTTTGATAAAGAAGTGGAAGAATATCAAGAAAAAGAAGGAAAAAAACCTAAAAAGCCCCTCTTAAATAGAAAAAAGATCGAATTTAATCAGATTAAATTACCACTAAGTTGGACTTGGTGTTTTTTTGAAGATCTTGCTGGACCATGTAATTATCCGTTGAAAGCTGGACCATTTGGTTCAGCATTAAAAAAAGAATTTTATGTTGAAAAGGGGTACAAGATATATGGGCAGGAACAAGTTATAGCTAACGATCCATTTATTGGCAATTATTACATAGATAAAACTAAGTTTGATCAACTTAACTCTTGCGAAGTAGCACCTGGTGACATATTAATAAGTCTTGTTGGGACTGTTGGTAGAGTTCTTGTGCTTCCTGAAGGAATAGAAACTGGAATAATTAATCCACGTTTAATAAAGTTATCATTAACAAAGAAAGTAGATAGATCATATATTCAATATTATTTTCAATCTCCTATGCTCTTAAATTTTATTAGTGATAACTGTCAAGGAAGCACTATGAATATTATCAATCTTAAGATTCTCAAGCAGGTTCCAATCCCATTGCCTCCCCTAGAAGAACAAAAACGCATAATAGCCAAAGTAAAGCAACTAATGACCCTATGCGACCAACTAGAACAACAACTCACCCAATCCTACAGCGATGCGGAAAAATTAATGCATGCTACAGTTAAGGCGTTGGTGGCGTAATAGAAAAATGCCTATTAACTTAACGCCTTTTCAACAAGATGACCTGTGTGTTGGCCATACTTGGAGTATTGATGATCAAGATCAGTTAGCCGATTTAGTTGCACAAGTTCTGATTGGTAAGCAGCGGCATGTTCAAAAGATATTAGAAGGTGTAACAGGCAGCTCTATACAGTTTAAAGAAAATGCAGTTAATGATGCGGTAAAAAAGCTAACAGTAAAACCTGGTTCTGACCCATGGCATCGTGACGGTTTAATATTTCAAATTTTTTCTTGGCTGGCCGCGAATATTGCATCGGGTTCATCTTCAATTATTCGAGCGCCTCATTTAATTCCTGCTCAGAAAGGTTTTGATGGAATACAGGTTGATATAGATGAAAATGATGGCTCTGTGTCAGCGGTCATTATCTTTGAAGATAAAGCCACTACATCACCAAGAGATACCATTAGAGGTAGCGTATGGCCAGAATTTGTAGAATTTCATGATGGTGAAAGAGAAAGCGAGCTTGAGCAAGAAATTACAACTCTGATTGAGACAAGAAAAGATTTAATTGCCGATATTGATACTGCCATCGAAACATTAATCTGGAATAAAGTTAGAAAATTTCGTGTTGCGATCACTGCTAATGAAGGACATATGGACTCCGCAGGAAGGAAAAGCCTTTTTAAAGATTATGATACAAAAATACCTAACGATAACCCAGACTTCAGACGCGCAGAGATTATTCACATTGAACATTTACGGGATTGGATGGAGTCGTTTAGTCAAGATGTCATTAATTCCTTAAAAGAGAGACTAGATTAATATGTATGATCAGGCGACACTTGAGCTTATTGATACAGCACCTCAGTTTGGTGATTTAAATCTTGAGCAGCTACCTAAAGGTTTTACCGATACTTATACTAAGATAGTAACTGCCAGGCTGAAATTTACTGAAACACAAGACGAAAATAATTATGAAGAACTGACTGAACTCTATAATGAAATAAGTACGATAGCTGTATCTTATGAAGCCTATGTTTTTCTCTTAGATGAAAGAGACAATTATGCTTCAGCTGCATTTATATCAGCATCTGCGCATCATTTATGTGCGCAAATTAATTCCTTTCTGGATATACAAAAAACACAGAATGTAGTCTCGTTAAAAAGCTCAGGCATTGATGCGCGAATTTCAGCAGCAATTCTTTATTTTATCTCGGGATATACAGCAGATGCCTCAGAAATGATAAAGAGCATTAATATAATGCAAGAAGATTCATCTGGTACGAGATTATTATTAGCATTAAAGCAATTATTGACTGGCACTATTACCCCCGTAACTTCAAATATACCTTTTTATCCTGAGGAAACAGAATGGGGAGATGAGGCGGCTGATAATTCTTTATGGTCGTTAATACATGAAGGGGTTAATATGTTACTCGCTGGCTTAATAGGTCAGATAGAGGATAGTTCTGTGGCTTTTGGAGAAGCAATAGAAATATTTGATAAAGCCTTAAACTTGTCTGTAGATGATAATGAGCTTGAATTTAATGATGTTAAAATTAGTTACCAACCTGTATATGTAGGTCAATTTTATTTAACAAAATTATTAAGAACCCTATCAAAAATACTACCTAAGGTTGCATTAATATCTATTGATACGCCAGATGGCATAGATAAAAGTCATTGGCGTAATCAACTAATAAAATTCTCTTCCACAAGACCCTATCTTTGGTTCAATCATGTTGATGCTATTAATTCTGGTTATTTGAATTTGGGAATATCTTCTGTTGTGAGCTTCCCAACGGGTGGTGGTAAATCAACTCTGTCAGAATTAAAAATTGCTACAAGCTTATTAAGGGCTCAAGCTGTTGTTTTTATAGTTCCAACGTTGGCATTAGTTGATCAAGTTGCAAAATCTCTCAAAACTGCATTTCCATCTGTTACTACAAAAATGAGTATGGAAGAATTCGGGCTGGAAGATATTGAAATTGAAGCTCTACCTGATATATCAGTAATGACACCAGAAAGTTGTCTGGTAAAAATGAGTTTTAATCCAGAGTTATATGAAAATGTCGGGTTATTTGTTTTTGATGAATGCCATCTATTGCACTCAAAAACACAAGATATAATTGATAAACGCAGTATTGATTCGATGTTGTGCTTACTTAGAATGCTCGATTTATCGCCTAATGTAGATTTACTCCTTATGTCAGCAATGCTAAGTAACAACGAAGAGTTATCATCTTGGTTGTCTTCGTTGATTCAGCGTGAAGTATTATCGTTACACATGAATTGGAAACCTACCAGGCAGGCTAAAGGATGTGTTGTTTATGATTCAACTCAAGTACAAGAGCTAAATACACTCATTGGAAATGCTCCTAAGACTAATTTGGGCAGATCAACGGTTGCGACAAAGAGATTAATGACGGCTGTTCCTTATAGTTTTTTTTCTTTGAATCAAACGTGGCATTCTAATCGTGTTGCTGATTATAAGTTAGTAAAGCTGTCAGATAACTTGGTAACACTTGGTGTTAATAAGTTTAACAAACTAACTGCAAATAGAAATAAAGTCGCTGCAAAATTAGCTAAAGATGCAGTTGGTGTAGGAGTCAAGACTCTTGTTTTTGCGACAACAAAAAAAGATTGTGACTCAATCGTTAAGGAATCAGCGGTTGAACGTATCAATGGTGATATTCATTGGACTGAATATGAAAGCAACTTAATAGATTTAATAAATATTGAATTTGGGAGTAATGTTCACTCATATGTAACTAAAAGCAGTTCAGGTCTTCAGCATCATGGTTTACTGCTTCGAGAAGAAAGGCTTCTGCATGAGTCTTTATTTCGACGTGAGGATGGTGTGAATTTGTTGGTAGCAACATCTACTTTAGCTCAAGGTATGAATCTACCAGCTGAGTATGTAATTATCGCTGGAAATACTCGTTTTGATGTTGAAGCAAACAAACCAGAAGAATTAGATGCTCATGAACTATTAAATGCAGCTGGTCGTGCGGGGCGGGCAGGCCAGAATTCTACAGGTATGGTAATAGTAGTACCTAGTAAAGTGGTAAATTTTGATGCCGCTGCAAATAGGATAACGCAATATTGGAATGAAATTAAATCGGTATTTTCTCAATCTGATCAATGTTTGGTAGTCGATGATCCATTAGGCCATATCCTTGATAAAATTCATGATAATCCGACTGAATTATCTGAGGAAGTACAATATTTTATACATCGTTTACCCGTAGATGAAGCTGGTGATTCTACAAGATTTATCAGTCGAACCTTTCAGGCTTATCGAGTAGGTTTGGCAAACAATCAGGAATGGGTACAACAACGTATTCAAGTTGCGAATGACGCATTTAATAGATTACAAAATGATGATGAGATAGATGAAACTTGGCATGATCAATTATCATCTATATCAGGCATTCCAGAAAATTTAATAAGGCAACTTCATCTTGATTTGATTGATAATATCGATCACTTAAATAATGTCGAAGAGATAATGTCTTGGTATATGACATGGTTAGGTGAGTCATTTGACAGGCTTAGTCATTTCATCCGTGTTCAAACATTAGAATTTGAATTAGGACAATTCTTTATAGGTTTTAATGACATTGAAAAATGTCACTACTTTTCAAATCAATTGCTAAACCTAGTGAACATGTGGATATCTGGTTCTACACTGCGTGATATTGAACTGACCATGGGAACTAATGAAAATAATTTAAAGGTTTGTGAAAAAGCACGTAAATTTTCAATTCGAATAGTACCTGAAATATCCTATGCAGCAAATATTCTATCTCAAGTGTATAACTTCCATATTAAAAATAGCGATGATGAAGTTGAAGAAAAATTGCACCTTAAATTACTAGGTAGAGCTGTTAGAATCGGCGTGGATAATATTGAAAAATATGCTTTAAATAAAATCCTAAAGGATCAAGCAGGTAGGGTTAAAACGGAATTAATATACACTGAGATTATGCCTGCAATTAATGTAATTGATAATCCAAATGACTTTAACTCTGTGTTTAGTGAAGTGGGACGTGCTTATAGGTGGCATGAACAAGGGACTCTATAATTCCTAAAAAAATTTGAAGTATATGTTTATTCACTTGTCCGCCCGTAAATTATGGAAATACGTGCCATACAGGGCTTGATTCATTATGATAATAATATCATTTGATGAATCGTGATCATTTGATAACAGATAAATATTCAAGCACTAAACGGCTTGGTTCTATGTAATTATTTAAAGGGTATATATTGCTAATGAAAAGCCACTTTTTCGCATACATAAGTAAAATTCGTTGGCTGCAACGTTGGGGATTAAAGCGTAATGCAGTTGCTGAGAATGTCATGGAGCATAGCTGGGAAGTATCTGTTATTTCTCATGCTTTAGCGTTAATTAAAAACCGTTATTTTGACGGTGACCTTGATGTAAATGCCATTGTTGTTGCAGCGTTGTATCACGATTGTAGCGAGGTCATTACGGGTGATTAGTTCGAAAAGTAAATATCACTCCCCTGAAATAACCAAGGCTTATAAAACCATTGAAAAAAAGGCAGAGCACGAATTATTAAACCTGCTTCCTGAAGGTCTTAAAGAAGATTACAGGGCCTCTATGATTGAAGAAGAGCTACCTAAAGAGCATAAAGGCATTATTAAAGCGGCAGATACTATCTCTGCTTATTTAAAATGCAAAATGGAGGTGCTGCTGGAAACCAAGAGTTTTCTATTGCTGAAAAAGATATTGAGGTTAAATTACAAGCGATTACAACTTTGCCAGAGGTTAAGTATTTTTTAGATACATTTTCATCAAGCTATGAATTAACTTTAGATGAGTTGTTTAAGTGAGCTCTAGCCCATGTTAAAACTAAAATTCTCAACACTAATTGATGATCGTCCATATAGTTTTTGAGTATACCCAACTAATTAGGTCATTATGAAGTGGAGGTTAAATGTTAGCCAAAATAAAGGAATTACTACAAAAAAATCCTAGCCTTAAGGCCAAGGTCATTGCGAAAAAAATTAATAAGGATAGGAAATCTGTAAATTCTTGTTTGTACGCAAACTCTAGTGTTTTTATTGTAGATGAGAACTACTTCTGGTCTCTAGCTGTAACATCAGAATTAGTCATTAAATTTGAAAATAAATGGATTGATTGCAACTCATTTGAAACCTCCATAAATAATTCAGGATCACTGTTTGAATCTGAATACAACTCAATTGTTTTTGTGGTACCAGAGAAATGCAGTATTTTATTGGAGACTGCCGCTAGGTTATTAGCGCTGTGTAATCAACTTGTAGGTAAAGACAAAGCTATAAAGATTGATTTTAGTAACTGTAAAAAAACGCTCAGTTATTTTGATCGTATGGGTTTTTTAGAGCATCTTGATGCAAGAGTTAATGTGATCCCAAAGAGGCCTGCTGTATCAAGATCTTTAATTCTTAAAGGTAATAGTAACTCAATTGTAGAGTTTGGAGCGGTTAACCCTAATAAACCCAATAAAGGATTGATCAATCAATTAGTGGATCGCTTTATTCAGCAATCTGATAATGGTTACGAAGCGGTTGCTTCAACAGTATTTGGAGAATTAATTGGAAATATCCAAGAACATAGTGAATCTTTAATAGTTGGGTTTGCTGCACTGCAAAAGTATGAGGGAAAAAGAAAGCATATACAAACAATTATATCTGATAGTGGCCTTGGAATTGCCGCCACATTAGGGCCAGCGTTAAAGGAAAATCACCCTCAACTTCATGAACTCCGTAATGATGATAACTTTGAGTTGAAGTTAGTTACTGCTGTGTTTACTAAAGGTGAAATTAGTCGTTTTGGTTCTGGTCGAGGCTTAGGGTTTAAGAGTAGTCGTGAACAGGCTGCAAAGTTTGATGCTCGGTTATCTATCAGACAAAAGAACTTCTCTCTCGAACTAGAATATATTGATGGTGAAATGTCTGGAGTAACTGAGAAAACTAACCTATCAACTATTTATGGTACACATCTTTGTTTTGACTTCTTTGTTGACTAAAGGTATTGATTCAGGTTAAATTAATCAGATGAAAGAGAATTTGGTTTTAAAATTACATGACTTAATCGGTTGCTCGACAGCCTTTGGTAATGACGAAGGTCGCGAGGTTTATCAAAAACTTCTATTTGCTCTGGATGAGTATCCAAATAAGAATATCATTGGTATCTCTTTAGAGGGGATAACCAGAACTGATGCCTCTTTTCCTCGTGAAAGCGTTATAACTCTAATAAAATCTAAAATTGGTGAAAAAGGTTTTTATTTACTGGATTTTGTATCTAAGGATCTAATAGATAATTGGAACTATGCGGCTATTGCAAAAGATCAATCAATTATTGTGTTTACTGATAATGGTTATGAATTATTAGGTAATGATCTCAACCCAGGTGCAAGAGAATTACTTGATTTTGTGATGAAAAAAAAGACTGTCACGACTTCTTTAGTTGCTGATGAATTCAATGTTTCTGCGCAAAATGCAAGTGCCAAATTAAAAAAGCTTTTATCCATGGGGCTGATTTTAGGGACTAAGCAAACCGCTGAATCTGGTGGAATGGAGTTTGTATACACAGCAATACAAAAAAACTGATAAAACTGCTTGTGTTAATCAGAATAGAGTGATAAATTAAACCTGCCACTTGAGAGTGGTTTTTTTAAATAATCTGTTAAAACAGATAAACTTAATCAGAAATAAGGAATAATTATGGCTACTAATCCACCATCAGGTGATGGTCACAGAAATGGCGCTGTCCGAGGTCGCTCACAAACGCAAACTCCATCAGGGCATTATGTTAAGCGAGATACTAATACTGGTCGCTTTATGGATGTTAAAACATCCGATAAAACACCTTTTAAAGGTGTTAGAAAAGAAAAGTAGTATTAGTAAAACCACTTATGCCAACCCTAGAAAATACTAAAGGGTTGGTATTATTTTACATAGTAGGAAATAAATAATGGCAGACCCTAGAGCATTTATTAGTTTTGATTTTGATCATAACGAAACCGAAAAAACTTTATTCGCTGGACAATCAAAAAACTCAAAAACTCCCTTTACCATACAAGACTGGTCAGCAAAATCTTCTATGCCACAATCTAAGTGGGAGGCTATTGTTAAAGAGAAAATCAATAAAACAAATATGCTTATTGTTCTTGTTGGTAAATACATGGCCAGTGCTTCAGGTGTAGCCAAAGAAATAAAAATGGCAAAGGAACAAAAAGTTCCTGTTTTTGGTGTTTATGTTGGAGGTGCAAATACCTCAAGTAATTTACCTACTGGATTACAACGTAACCGTACAATTGCATGGGATTGGGAAAAAATTGCTAATGCAATAGACAAAATGATGACTGAAGAAAAAAATAAATAAGGAAATATTTATGAAAAAGGCTCTTGTTGTCGGTATAGATAATTATCCATCTTCACCTCTAAATGGTTGTGTTAATGATGCAAATGCTATCGCTAATACTATTGGGAGTAATGGTGATGGATCGCCTAACTTTAGTGTTAAGTTAATTACTTCTCCAGGAGAAGGTGTGACTCGCTCAACCCTAAAAGAAGCAATAGAAAATCTTTTTAGTGGTGAAAGTGATATGGCCCTTCTTTATTTTTCAGGCCATGGTTTTGTAAAAAGTACAGGAGGTTATTTAGTCACTATAGATGCTTGTCGATATGACGAGGGAATCTCTATGGATGAAATACTTACTTTAGCAAATCAATCTAAAGCGAAAAATAAAGTAATAATTTTAGACTGTTGTCATTCAGGTGCATTAGGTTCGCCTAGTGTTAGTGCCGCCCTAAACCCGCAGCTATTTGCCGCAGATTAAATTCAAAAAAACACGTTAGTCTGACGGTTACTTTTGAGTGTCAGCGACTAAAACAACAGCTCATCCTTGAGTTCACCATTTTCTCCTTCTTTTTGCT
>JAJRUF010000171.1 GCA_024277935.1 Gammaproteobacteria bacterium | reverse complement strand
TAAAGGGTGGGGACATAGATTTATATATACAACCCATGCGTCAAAATTCATTGACAGAAAAAAAATAGATTTTTTAGTCGCGTTAAAATCTAAAATAGGCGATCAAAAAATTGACGTAGTGATATCTAAAGATAGATCAAGATTTATAGAACAGGAAGCTTTAAAAAAAGGGATAGAATTATTATGAATTTTGATATAGAAACATCGTTTAAAGAAAAACTTTATGAATGTAAAAAGCATGTAGAAAAAATAACTGTTTCTACAAAATATCTATCAAAATATATGCCGTTGACAGTTGAAACGTATTCAAACTCAAATGATATAGATATGAGTTTTATTGATCAGCTTATATTCAGGTATTCAAAACTTCAGGACACATTAGGAGAAAAAATATTTCCTTCTATCCTAATACTCTCAAAAGAAGATGTTAAACGAAAAACGTTCATAGACATATTAAACAGATTAGAAGAACTGGAAATTGTTGATAAAAATGAGTGGCTAAAATTAACAGAAATCAGAAATGAATTTGCGGATGAATACTCTTTTAATACAGCAGAAGTTGTTGAGAGTATCGCTAATGTTTATAACGTCTGTAAAGACTTGGTAAGAATAAATGATGAGGTCAATAGTTTCTGCCAAGAAAAAATTTTTTATGCCTTCGTGATGAATATCTTCGGGGGAAGCAGAGAAAGTTAGATGTATCTATTTTGAAAAATCATCAGCGAAAAAGAATCAATATTCTTTATAACCACGTTATCTCTGTAGGGATTGCCGAGATCCAGTGACATGGATGTAAACCCTGAAACCGTTAGTTTTTAAAAGCAAACCCAGGTGTTTTTGGATATCATAAACTCCTACAGGAGTGACATTTATTAGTCCCTATTAAGGTTAAAACCACCACCTTTAGGCGGTTAGATTTATCTATGATTTAGAATAGTATTTTTAGGCATTTGTTTTGGAGAGATTATGGATTATAGGGTAGTGGGTCAAATCTGTTGATAAAGCTATTTTAAAAACATATCCATTATTGGGGCGCAGGCTTTAACCTGCTCTTGCTATGAAGAATGCAGGTTAAAACCTGTGCCCCAAAAGACGGTTACTAATGAGGGTATATTTGGTAAAACTACAACTTTAACCCACACCAAGAAATGATCCAAAATTATTTGAAACATCACTTTGAGCCCAAAGGTGATGATAATTTTAAAACGTAGCCATAAAGGGTCTTATGACCGGTATCCAGACTTTAGTCCAATATACGAACCCACCAGCTTTAGCTGGAGGTTGTTGAGTTTTCAGTTGAATCAAGTGGTTGTCTGGCTGTGATATGATTTGTCTAAGGGAAGTGGAAATAAATAATCATCCAAATATCATGTAGAATATTTATTTCTGATTAAATTATCTCAAGAGGAGCATAGTTATTCTACGTGACGATTGAGAAGATTTTATCAGGGATAAAAAGACAAGTGAGATTGGATGATTATTTGCTTCCACCTCCCTAAATATCCAGTTTCTATTTGCGGAGAATCAAAATGGCTTTAGCTTATCATGAGTATTACACTTTTGACGATTACCAACAGTGGAAAGGTGAGTGGGAACTCTTTAATGGAATGCCATATGCAATGGCACCATCACCATCAGTGACACATCAAATGGTAAGTCTAAATATTGCATCAAAAATTAAAGAGGAATTCAACAATAAGGAAGATAGTTGTGGCAACTGTACTGTTTTAATGGAAACAGATTGGTTGGTTTCAAATGATACCGTTGTTAGACCCGATGTTATGGTTATCTGTCAGGAAATAGATGAAAAAGTTTCAGTACCCCCCGAGCTGATTGTTGAGGTGGTTTCTTTATCAAGTACCAAGAGAGATGAGTCGATGAAGTTTGATCTCTATCAGCGAGAGGGTGTGTTGTACTATATTCTTGTTTACCCGGAAAAACGAATAGCTAAAGTTTACCAAAATAAAACAGGTGGATTTAAACGACTAGATACACATTGTACGGCTATTTTTGATCTTGATCTTAGGCAATGTCATTTTAGTATTGATTTTAGTTTGATTTGGCGGTGATGTTTATTTAGAAATGAATAATCCTTTGCTTCTAATGGCTTTTCTTACGAAGCCTAAGATGAAGTGGATATTACTTTGATCGTTATGTTTCATAATAAAAATGTGCTCAAGCAAAATGTCAGTTATATACTAAACTTTTAACTATATAATCTACCACCGTATCAAACAAAAGAAGGAATGCTTAATTCATTAACAGAAAAAGATAGTTTTTTTAGTCGCGTTAAAATCTAAAATAGGCGATCAAAAAATTGACGAGGTGAAATCGAAACATCGTTTAAAGAAAAACTTTATGAATGTAAAAAGCATATAGTAAAAATAACTGTTTCTAGAAAATAGTTATCAAAAAATATGCCGTTGATAGTTGAACCTAGAATAATCAGTTGAACACTGATTTGCTTCACCCAATGGGTGATAAATATAAATCCTTGTTAAGCATAATATTCATAGGGTTATCTATATACTTAGCGGTCAACTGATTATTCTAGGTTGAAGAGTATTCAAACATAAAGGCTATGTCACTGTTAAATGTGGAATTACAAACACACAAGTGTCATTTCGACCGGAGGGAGAAATCTTTTTTCACGCCATAGAGGTAAGATTTCTCTCGTTGGTCGAAATGATACGCTATTGGCTATAAGAGTTTCTGTTTACTATTATAGTGGTGGATACATGGTTAATAAATAGGTTATGTGACTATGCTTTGGTATATAGTTTTGCTGAAAAAGCTCCTCAGATTGATTTAGGAATAATGCTAAACGTCATTATAATAAGCAGCAAGTTGGGTTCATCCCATGAAGATAAAGAGCAAGCAAATTTGGGAACTAACATAAGAATAGAAACGCATAGATATTCTACCAGACTTATTGGAAGATGAATTATTCGCTATATAACCAGAAAATATTAAGCCAGGTTCTTTTAATTTTAGTTTTATGCTTTATTACAATAGGGTTGTTTTATGGTAATAAAGAATTTGAATACATTGGAAATGAACTTATTAAAAATGGCGATTTTCAGCATGATTTAGTGGGCTGGAATAAACCCGAATATAACAATAATATCTTTCTAAGCAAAAATCAAAATGTAAGAATGGGAGATTTTGATAAAAAAACTACCGTATATATTAGGCAGTTTATTAAAGGATTTAAAAATTATCAGTTTCTGAAATTTTCAGGGAGCGTGAAAACAGAAGGAGTTATTCAAGGTGAAAAACGATGGGAGAAGGCGCATATAGTAGTGGTTGGCGTCGATCAATCTGGACATAAATTGTACGAGAATTCGCACTTGTTAGTTTCTCTCACTGGGAGTCAGGAGTGGCATCAATATGACAAAATAATTGAGATTAATAAGGATGCAAAAAATATTGTCATCAGTGCACAGATGACAAATACCAAAGGAATACTTAGGGTACAAGATTTTAGTCTTAGGCCTGTGAAAGAAAAAGATATATATAATATATTTTGGGTTTTAGTTGTAGCATCGTGGTTGAGTCTTTTAAGTTGGGTAGCTTATAGTTATTTAAAAGATTGTAACCTTGTGCAAGAGCGAAAACGTATTTTGTTTTTTACTGGCTTACTAGGCATCTGTGTTTTAATACCTCAGCAGCTAAGTACTTCAATCAAAAATACCCTGTTGTCAATATTTTCCCAGGTTAATGCAGAAGATCTGTATATATGGCCAATTAATTATGGCGCAATAGACAAGGTCGAGCATATTGGGATATTTGTAATATTGTCGTTAGTAGTCTTATGGAAAAAGGATAGTAAAATAGAACTGTTTAAGGCAACTACATTATTAATGTTGATCGCATTTGTTAGTGAAGTTATTCAATTGCTTACAAATGATAGAAATATAGATGTCTATGATTTTGTCGCTGATATTACTGGTATTTTTAGTGTTTTAATATTTATTTTATTTTTGCTATGGTTAAAGAATGGAAGAAAAATACTGATGTATTAATGAAATAATTATTGGATCAGTAGTATTAATGGAAGGTAATATCAAATAAAATATTAATTTGGAAATGAAATGACCCTCTGATTTAGAAGATATAAAAACTGGAATCTAAGTATGAATTTTATGGATAGAAAATGTGAGAATATATAACAAAATTAACAATTTAGTAAGTCGAATTCTTACATGGCTTAAATCTAAAATATATGTTTTAGATCTACGCCTTCAAGGTGCGACTGTACCGTGGAGCACTGTAATAGCTGGTAGGGTTATTGTGAGTGATGCACAGCTTTTGACGGTATTTAGTAATGTTTCTATCGGAAAGCAGGTTAGGATCACAACAGAATTGAGTCGTGTCCAGATTGGTGAGAATACACAGTTATCTAATAATGTCAGCTTAGATGCAATGGGGGGGGGGATATCTATTGGGTCTAATGTATTGATTAATACATTTACAATAATTACAGCATGGTCAGGTGTAACTATAGGTGATGATGTGCTTGTTGCTCCTTTTTGTCATATAACTGATCGAAATCATGGTGTATGCAAAAATAAGCTAATAAGAGATCAAAGTGGTATTAGCAGACCAATTTATGTGAACGATGATGTCTGGATTGGTAGTAGTTGCGTTATATTACAAGGAGTACAGATTGGAAATGGAGCAGTGGTAGGGGCAAATAGCGTAGTAAATAAATCAATAGACAATTATACGATAGTTGCAGGAACACCTGCACGGATGATTGGAAAACGGGAATAAGAGATTCTTTAATACACCTAAGAGAATTTTTTGTGAGTAGCGTTGAAATAGATAATAAGTAGTTCAGTTGGCAGCTCTGTATAAAAGGTGTGTTTGATAGTTGGGTTATGTATGATTAAACATTTTAAGCATCACATTTTGTTTGAGCTAAGTTAAAAAAAATATCTAGAGAGAGTATTGATGTTACCAAATTTCTTTATTGTGGGAGCACAGAAAAGTGCGACTACGACCATTCATGAATACTTAGTAGGACATCCCGATATATATCTCCCGCAGCAGAAAGAAACAAAGTTTTTTGCTAGAGATAGACTGTTTGAAAAAGGGATCGATTATTATGAAAGCGAATATTTTGAAGAGTGGAGTGGTGAAAGTGCAGTTGGTGAAGTAGACCCGGATTATATGTATTTTGAAAATGTGCTGAATCGTATTGACAAACACCTGGGTTTGACAAATATAAAATTTATTTTTATATTGCGTAATCCAGTTGACCGGGCGTTCTCTCACTATCTGATGACCTATCGGCGGGGACTAGAACAGTTGAGTTTTGAAAATGCAATAGATCAGGAAACATCTCGCATTGTCGGTGGTGATTTTGATGAAAAGGATCATTATAGTTATGTAAGCCGTGGTTTTTATCTCCGCCAAATAGAATTTTTTCTTAAACGAGTAGACAGGGCGCAGATGTTATTTCTGCTTACAGATGATTTAAAGCAAGATCCAAAGTCATGTTTAAAATTTATCTATCAGTTTCTGGGTGTTTCTATAGACTATGTTCCAGAAAATATTGGTAATAATTACCATGGAGCAAAAGTGCCTGTCAGTGCAAAACTTCAGCAAAGGATTGCTGGTGGGATCACCGTAGAGAAAAGGTTCCTACGGTTATTTTTACCTAAACCTTTGCGCGAGGGATTACGAACTAAATTATTGTCATTAAATCAAAAAAAAGGGAAGGGGCATACTTTAAGTGAAGAAACACGTAGAAAGTTGATAGAAATTTACAGATCTGAAAATCACCGGCTTGAGAGTTTTTTGGGACGTAGCCTGAAAAGCTGGAGTGATTTAAAGCCCGCACAGGATGGAGCTAAATGAGTGCAAGTGCCCTGTTCAAGAAAGTTGCACATGGCGGTATTCTGTTTACTGCCGGAATTCTTGGTTCGAATGCTCTCCAGTTTGTCTCTGGCCTATTGGTTATTTGGTTAGTCACGACAGCGGAGTATGGTTTTATATCTCTGGCGTATGTGTTGATAAATTTGATGGCCACAATAGCTGGACTGGGTTTTATTTCTGGTTTGCCCCGCTTCATGGCAGCTGAGAAAAATGGGTTGCAAAATCCTCGTGTTACGGCGGCAGTCAGTTCTGCCGTGTTGCTTGGGCTAATAGTTGGAACCACTTTGTCGGCTCTTATGTATACATCTGCCCCATTCCTGAGTTATGCATTCGGAAAAGATGAGCTGGCAGATATACTGAAGTTATTTTCGCTTCTCGTAGTGCCTCTGTCCACGCTGAGGATACTGAGTGCAGTGTTTCGAGGTTTAGGTAATACTAAGGCCAAGGTCTTGTTTGTTGATCTTGCTTTGAGTGCGTCTCGGCTTGCACTCATCTGGCTTGTGTTAGTTGTTGGGGCCGGATTTGAAAGTGTACTGTTGGCTTATATTGCATCCGCATGGTTGGCAGTGTTGATGTTTACTCTATATACAGTTAGAACATTACGCTCTGTCCTTCGTCCGCGGATTGATTGGGGGGTTGCAAAAGAACTTTTGTTTTTCTCATTGCCTCTACTAGGTGTTGGTCTGGCAGCAAATGTAATGGGTTGGAGCGGAACATTGGTGCTTGGGGCTTTTTCATCAACAGATGAGGTGGCTTTTTTTAATGTACCAATGAGGGTGGTTTTTTTGATACAGCTTCCTCTAGTTGCTGTTAGTTATTTGTACCTGCCTGTAGTAACGGATTTAATAGCGAATGGCGGACAAGATAAGTTACGTGAAATGTATGCAATTACCACCAAATGGGCATTTTTATTAACACTTCCGCTATTACTATACTTATTTCTTGATACTGAATTTATTATTGGCTTACTGTTCGGTGAGCGTTATCGTGGTATTGAGTGGGTATTACGTATTCTGGTAATAGGTTATTCTCTTAATACATTAGTCGGTCCTAATGGCACAACACTGATGTCCGCAGGTAGTAACAGTACTGTATTTACTGGGGTGCTGCTTGCTGCAGGTGGTGCCGTTGCGTTGTGTCTGTTACTGGTGCCTCAATATGGTGCAATGGGGGCAGCGTTAGGAACGGCCCTAGCTCAATTTGTATCAAATGGTTATCTATCGATTATGCTGTATATAAAAATGGGCATTAAACCGTTTTCCATTGCTTATCTTAAACCAGTTATTTTAACGATTATTTTGTCAGTAGCTACTGCGTTTTATGTGGGTATAGAAGATCAAGCAAGTTGGATTTGGCATGCACTTTTCTTTTTTTTACTGGTTGTTTTTTCGTTAACCTCTCCGATCACAACAATGGCAATGACAGATGTGGATGTTGAGTTATTAGCAGGTGTGGAAAGACGTTTTTTGAAAAGTACGAGGTTTTCTGATCGTCTTGATAAGAGATTGGCCGTATCGAGTGTTGATACGAAAAATCGCAGAAGACGAAGTAATAAAAAAAGATAAGATGAAAAATATTTTGCTGGTCGAGATCAAAGGCCTCTATAAATTAATAATTGATGAGGTATTGCTATGGCTTTGATCTTGCCAAACTTGATTATCGCTGGAGCTTCAAAGTGTGGTACCACATCTTTGTTCAGGTATCTTGCTGATCACCCGCAGGTTTGTGCGGCGAGTACCAAAGAAACAAGGTATTTGATTGATCCTGGTTACCCATTATATCAGGAAGACTGTAACTACCAGTGTGGTGGACTTGAGGGGTATGCGCAGTTTTTTAACAATCATGATGAACATAAGCAGAATATAATCATGGAAGCCACACCTGATTATCTATATCAAGAGACGCCACTGAACGTGTTGCCAACTTTTGAGCAGATCCCGATGGTGGTTTTTATGTTAAGAAAGCCTTCTGAACGAGTTTATTCTATGTATCAATTTGCTAGGCATAACATGGGTGTGCTAGATGAGAGCATATCCTTTGGTGAGTTTCTTGATATGATTTCAAGTCAACATCCATGGATGAAAAAACGTATGGTTTTGTTAAATGTCGTGGAGCATGGCAAGTATATACGCTATTTGTCTTTATGGCGTGAAGTGTTAGGTGCTGAAAAGGTTCATATTCTGTTGTTTGAAGATTTTATTGTTGAAACACAGGTTGTTATGACACAACTAGCTCAATCACTTGGGATTGATGCAAATTTTTACCAAAGATATGAATGTGTGCCTAAAAATGAATCAGTAGTCATGCAGAATAGATTTTTGCACAATCTAAAACAGAAATGTGAGGTATTTCTACCAAAGAGTATGATACGGACCCTGGCAGGCCAGCTTTACCAAAAGCTAAATACTCGCAAGCCTGTACGCGCTAAGAGTGAAGAAGATTTAGAATTACTTGCAAAATTAGACGAGATGTATGCACCTTTCAATGAAGAGTTGCAACGTGTTACAAATTTAAATTTGGAGCTATGGCAATAATGACTTTGGTTGTCATAGACTATGTGATCCATGATGGGGATAGTGAATTGTTTGGAGGGTGGCTTTGAGGCCTTACTATAGTACGGTTGTATTGACGATTATCATCGCACTAACATACAACTTGTTTTATCTTGTACCTCTCATCAGTTCTCAAGGTGGGTCATATCTACCTGATATAGGTCTAGTTTTTTTGTGTGTTGTATTGATTTTTGCATTAGTACGAAGTGGTAAAAGGTTTCCGATATTAATAGACAAAATGTCGATGATGGTTTTGTTTTACTTGTTCTTGGTTGGCATCGAAATCGTATTGGCCACATTATATCACGGACAGTCACTTGCTGACGGGGTGGTTGCAGCACGACGGCAATACTTTTACCTGGCTTTTTTTTTGTTTATGTTGCTTTTGGATGATAGAAAGAAATTTCATCAACTATTAAATACAATGACAATTATTGTTTTATTTGTATTCGTTATGACTATTGTTAACTATATTGGGGTTAAAGTCTTTTATCACCCAAGAGCAGAAAACTGGGGTGTTATAAGGTCAGGTGTTGAGCGTGCTTTTATTCCTGGTTTCCGGTTGGTAAGTATGGTATTTCTCTGGCAGTTTGCACGTTGGTTGGCTATGAAGCATAGTGATCGGCTGATTTCGGGAACACTTGTAATTGTGTTTTTAGGGGAGCATATTTTTAGACAGTCTCGTGTTGCATTAATTAGTGTATTAATTGCTTCAATTGTTATGTTAGTAGCTACAAGACGTTATGGATTGTTGATAAAGAGTGGCATATTTATGCTTTTCGCTATTCTGGTGACAGGAGTGTTTATGGAAAAAAATATCATAACAGAGCCGTTTACAACAAGTTTTGAGGAAGTTTCTCATTCGAAAATCAAGGCAGAAGGTAGCTGGAATGATAGGTTAAAGCAAATTATGTTTGCTTGGAACGAATTTCAGGAACATCCCTTGTTAGGTAGTGGGTCTGTAGCTTTGCGCGTGGGAACTTTTGAAGGAAATGGCAGTTCGGGATCTGAAATATTTATGCTTGCCTATAAGTCTGACCTTGGGTATACCAATATAATAAAATCCTATGGTGTTGTCGGTATTATTTGGCTAGTGATGTTTTTGTGGATGATGGTGTCGATGGCACGTTATGCAATTCGTGTGTTTAGCAAGACCAGTGAGCCACTATTGCTCTTTGCTGCCGCATATACGGTATACGTTCTTATTAGTCTGGTGACTTTAAACCACATTATGTTTGCAGAGGATACTTTATTACTGCTGATTATTGTTGTCATTTTAGTCCAAAATTATCGCAACAAACTTTTAGAAAGTCATTGATGATTCAATGGGATACTAAATTGAGACCTAGGGTAATGATATAGTAGAAAATTAACGCGAACACTAAGTTATTGTGGCCGGAAAGTATATACACAGATTTATTTTTTGTATCATCTGATAAATCATTTTTATGGTTATATCGCTAATGAATAAAACAATGAAATACAGAGAGAAAAAAATAACAATTGTTATACCTAATTGGAATGGACATAAAGACACTCTTGAGTGTCTAGATTCATTGCAACGATTAACTTATACCAACTATGAAATTGTTGTTATTGATAACGGATCGACAGATGGGTCTGCTGCTATCATACGAGAATCAAATCCTGAAGTTATGATTGTTGAACTTCAGGAGAATACTGGATTTACAGGGGCCTGTAATGAAGGCATAAAATATGCTATTGAAGCAGGCGCAGAGTATGTTTTTTTATTAAATAACGATACTGTTCTAAACGATGATGATCTACTAGAGAAAATGTCTGAGTATCTTGAGAACAATTTAGATGTTGGTATGCTTGCCCCAGTAACACTGTATCATGAAACAAATAAAATATGGTTTTCAGGTGGGGAATTGGAAAGAAATACAGGTATCCTTAAACTATGGGACCAAGGTGAGGAATATATTAAGCATGATGCAGTTAACTGTACATTTCTGGTTGGTTGTGCATTGTTTTTAAAAACTGATCTTATTCAGAAGATCGGAGGTTTTTATTGGCCTTATTTTCTGACATCAGAAGAAAGTGAATTATGTGTAAATATTATGGATCGGGGCTATAAATTGGCTATATTACGTAATGTAAGCTTGTTCCATAAAGTGTCCCGCTCTATGGGGGAGCAATCCCCTCTTTTAACGTACTTTCTGTATCGAAACAAACTTCTTTTTGCGAAAAGAAATAGAATTAATTTCACGGTATTTGATTTGTGTAAAATATTAAAATATTACGTGAAAGGGTTTCTTAGTTCAATAAAAAGAGGTAATTTTCGTGCTGCAATGAGCGTTGTCCTAGGTGTATGGGATTTTGTGTTAGGAAAATATGGTAAAGGTTATTATGAAGGGGAGTTATGAGCCTTATTGTTAAGGTTAAAATAAATAGTAATGATATTATTTCCACACAGATAATATGAAAAGTACATTATCATTTTTTGAGATGCACGGAGACAGATATATGATTTTCAATGTCATAGCGATATATGTTTATCAGTTTACACGTAGTATATTTAAAATCGACTTTAAGGACAAAATTTGTGATGCTTTCTAATAAGATTTTAAGGAATATATATAGGTATACATTTGGTCAGATAGAATTTATTTTAATATCCCTTAGTTCCTTCCGTAGGAAGACACCAATTTTAATATACCAAATGGGTAAGGTTGGATCATCAACAGTTGATATTTCATTGAAAAAATCTGGAATCAATAATAAGACATATCATATTCATTTTTTATCTCAGGTTGGGATTGATAATGCTGTGAAATACTACAATTCTATAAATTCTGGGTTACCAAGGCATTTACTTCGGAGTATGTTTTTACGTAAAAAAATATTTAATGATAAAGCTGTCAAATGGAAATTAATTACGATGGTGAGGGAGCCAATTGGTAGAGAAATATCTAATATATATCAAAATATTATTGATAGTAACCCTGAATTAATTAATAAAGATGGAAAGATAAATAGTAATGAGGTTACAGAACTTTTAGAGGAAAATTTTTTAAATTTTGACCAGGAGAAGAACTTCACATGTTCATGGTTTGAGAATGAATTGAAAAGAGCAATTAGCTTTGATATATATGCTGAGTCATTTAATAAAGATAAAGGTTATTCGATTTACAACATAGATAACATTGATATTTTAGTCATACGAATTGAAGATATGGATTCGTTTTTTGACGAGGCAATTAAAGAGTTTTTTGGTTGGAATCAATCAGTACCAATGATAAGAGCTAATATAGGTGATAAAAAGACTTATTCTGGCGCATATAAAAAAACTACAAGTAATATTTTTTTAGCAAAGGAGACGTGTGAAAAAATATATAATTCAAAGTATGTGAAACATTTTTATTCGCAGAAGATGATTGAAAGTTTTTTCGTGAAATGGGGAAGGAATTGTTAATGATTTTGTAAACTAATTTGTATGTTTTAACTGGTACCCCTTTATACCTGATGTGAAGCTATTAAGTTAATGAATTCAAAAATATATCTATGTAAAAGCAATCGATTTGGTTGTTTATTTTTTTTGCTGTGGCCAGTTGTTGTAAGTGGAACTACTAGTTTGAATTCAATGACAAGTTTAGTATCTACTTTTAAAAAGTCAGATATTTTTATTATGTATAACTCAAATGATGCTACTAAGTTAAGTGAATATAAAGTAGATAACATTTCGTGGGGAAGTCAAGTTCATATTTATCCAAAAGCGATTGAAAAAAATAATAAAATACTTTCCCGTAATATGGATTATGGTATTAAATTAAGTAGCGTTGATATTGCACTTATACAAGAAGGTGGAAAATATGTGCTTTGCGGTAATAAGTGGAATTATAAATGTGATAAGTTCTATTGGGACTTAAGAAAAAAGACTAGTGATGCTGATGTACAAAAATTATCTGAATTAAAGGCTATAACTGAACGGGCAGTTCTTGATGTGCATGGCAAAATAGTTGGTGTTCCATGGGTTTCAAAGGGAGGTGTGACTATTCCTATGGCCAGGACCAATGATTTAGGCTATAAAAAATGGCTTATCGAAAAAATTGATGGTGTATTGAAAATCAAACCTGATGCTATTCATTTTGATGAACCAGGAATGGAATCCGTTGCCATAAATAGCAAAAGGCCTTTTGGCTTAAATCAATATAATCTACAAGAATTTAACAAATATCTTGCAAAGCTTAAAGGGCCTGATTGGAAATATGACAATATTCAACATTTAGATAAATTCGATTATAAAAAACTAGTTCTTGATGAGAGTGATAAAAAGAGAAACTTTAATCTTCCATTATGGAAAGAATTTACAGAGTTTAAGGTGGCTTCTTCTGTAAAATTATTTGGGGAACTGGTCACATATGCTAAAGGTAAGTCTGGTGGAGCATTACAAATTTCAGCAAACGTCGCTCTGGGAGATTGGAGAGTAATTCCTTTAATTCAATATATAGACTTTATTGCATCTGAAGTCGGTCATCAAGCTAGTAAGTTTAAAGTTCCTAGTCAGCCTCTTTACATATACAAATTGGCAGAAGGATTTAATAAACCTATTGTCTCAACTGCACTTGGAGCAGACTGGGCCGTAATTAAAAAGGACAAGCATATTTTGCTTGCCTGCACCTGGATTGCACAGGCTTATGCGACTGGTCAGTATATGAACTTTCCTCTTAAAGCATGGGTGCCTGGTTCAACATATCAACCACTGTCAAATATATATCCTCAACTTTCAAGCTGGATAAAAGAACAAGGTAAACTTTTTGATGGTTATGAATCAATTAATTCCACAGGGGTGCTTTTTAATGTTGAGGTTTTGAAAAACCATAAAAAAGTAAAAAAATTAATACAGTTTATATTAAAACTGATAAAAAAAGGTGTTCTATTTAAGATAATATTGGATGATTCCGATAAAAGTATTATTGCTCCTAGTAGTAACATTAATGATTTTCGCTCACTTATTATATTATTCCCCGAATATATTTCAGCTGAAAAAAATAGGCAATTAAAAAAGTTATATCCAAAGGACAATATTTGGTGGCCGACACAGTCAGATATGGATGGAAGTATTATTAAATCAGGCTTATCACAGATTAGCATTTTAGGAGCGAATGGAATATATGCTTTTCCAAGAAGAAAACAAAACAGATCTGGTAATACTGACATAATCCATCTTTTAAACAGGGATTATTTACCTGAGCGAAGAAAAATGGAACAGAAAGGTCCTTTTAAGATTAAACTGAATAAAGGATTTCTTAATAATATCAATATTAAATCTGCAATTTTACATCAGCCAAAATTAACTGGGGATGAAAACTTTGTTAACTTGGATGTGCCTATTAAATTATCTATAAAAGAGATAGATAATTATTTGATTTTAACCGTCCCCACGTTGAATCTTTGGGGAATTATTGAATTCAAGTATTTCTAAATTTTTTATACTTGATATTACACATAGAGATATGAAAATACTTTTTATAGCAAGAACTTGCCCTTTTCCTGCTAATGATGGGGAAAAGATACGTGTTTATAATGTTATTAAAAATTTAGCACATCATGATATTACGCTTGTCTGCCGGTCTATGACACCTGAAGATGAAAAGGGCATTACAGAGCTTAAAAAATATTGTAAAAATGTTTATGCTGCATATATACCAAGTCCCAAAACTTTATTTGAAAAAATAAAATGGGTTGTTCCATTTGTGTTTTCAAAATATCCCATAGGACTATCAACTGTTTTCTTTAAAGAAATACAGGAGATAATTCAGAATGCTTGTGATAAAGAAGATTTTGATATTATACAAATTGAACATTCATCTTTAACTATTTATCTAGACTATTTGTCGCTGGCTAAATTACCGCCAACTTTACTTACGATGCATAATGTTGACTATGTAAGAAATGAGCGAGTGATTGATAATCTTCCATTTGGTTTTGAGAAGATATTTCAGCAACTGAATCAAAAAAAATTCAAAAAATGGGAGATCGAGTCATTACAACGTTATGATCATATTATTGCAATGTCAGATATTGACAAACAAATAATGCTTAATGATATCCCTGGGTTGCAGGTATCTATAGTGCCTAATGGGGTGGATATAGAAGAGTTAAGCGTTGATTCAACTGATAGATTAGAGGTGGGAAAATATAATATAATTTTTGTTGCATCTATGGATAGCGAAGCAAATCATGATGGCGCGATGTATTTTATTGATGCTATTTTTCCTCTGGTAAAAAAGAGCTGTGCTGATGCAGTGTTATATATGGTTGGAAGATCTCCCAAAAAAGAGTTGTTAGCTAAGTCTAATAATAAGGACATTATCGTAACGGGCATGGTGGATTCTGTTTATGAATATTATAAAATGGCAGCCATAGCCATTGTCCCTTTACGTTCCGGTGGGGGGACACGACTTAAAATATTTGAAGCTATGGCCGCTGGTGTTCCCTCGGTGTCTACAACTATAGGTGCTGAAGGGATAAATGTTATTTCCGGTGAAGATATTATTTTGGCCGACGATCCCAAAAGTTTTGCTGCAGGTGTGGTGGAATTGCTTACTGATAAAATTAAATATTCTGAAATTGTAAAAAAAGCAAGATTGAAAGTAGAGCAAGAGTATGACTGGAGAATTATTGCCAGGAAACATGATTCTGTATATCAGTCATTGCACTAAACAGAATTTAATTATTCTTGTTTTATTAAATGCTCCAGGTTTCTAAGACACCTTAATATTCTACCTCATTATCAGAAAACCGCACCGTAGAAGATATTATGAATGCGAATAGTGCGGCAGATAAATACAAGAAGGTCACTAATAGATGGCGAGAAAAGATATCTGATGAACAGTTACAAATAGCGATGGAATTATTGCAAAAGTTTAATATTAGTATATATACTTGTGATTCAAGTATTTCAAGTGATAAGTATTTACATTTTTCAAGCTGTTTCACTGAAAGAGTTACCGGATTGACACATTCATGATGGAATGAATATAAAATGTCTAAAAAAATGATTTCAATAATTACCACGAGTTACAACTGTGAAAAATATATAGAAGCTACTATTCAATCAGTTGTCGAGCAGGATGTTCCTGTTCAATATATAGTTATGGATGCAGCTTCTACCGATGGAACCAAAGAAGTAATTGATAAGTATAAAAGTTCTATAGATGTTGTAGTCAGTGAAGCTGATGAGGGCATGTATCATGGAATTCAAAAAGGTTCTTCGTATGTGAAAGGTGAAATAATGGCCTGGGTAAATGCTGATGATGCCTATCTTCCATGGACATTTTCAATAGTAGAAGAGATTTTTCAAAAATTTCCAGAGATAGACTGGATTGTTGGTCAGCCTGCTTATATGAATAAAAAAGGCCAATGTATAAAAGCCTCTTCTAATGGAGGCAGTGCTTACCCCAACAAATATATTAAAAATGGTTGGTTTCGCCCTCAGTTTGCTGGTTATTTGCAACAGGAAAGTATGTTTTGGCGCAAAAGTCTCTGGGATAAAGTAGATGGCTTAAATTTAGATATTAAATTAGCTGCTGATTTTGATCTTTGGATGCGGTTTGCTGAACATGCTGACTTATATGCTGTGGCAACCCCGCTATCACTTTTCAGATATCGTCTAGGCGAGCAGCAATCATCTGTATGTGAAGATAGGTATGCTAATGAAGTGGAAAGTGTGTGTGAGGGCAAAGAGAAACCAAATTTGCTCTGGAGATTGTTAAGTAAATATAGTGATAATTTGAGGGTATTGGTTCGCTTAATGATATGGAAGAAGGCCAAGATTCTTACTTATTCTATTACTGATTCGGTCTGGGTTATTAAAGATATGTACCGGCCTCTATCGAGGTATTCAATTGCAGAGATTCTACGAGGATATTAAGCGCAAATAAAATTAGGTTGCAATATATTAATTAATTAATTAGTTTGATTAGTGTGATGTTAGCCGAGAATCGTTTTAGTTTTAAACCGCATAATGTAATTTTAAACAACGAGATGGTCTTATTATGTTGAAGAATGTGAATATTCTTGGATATCCGACGAGTGCTTCAGGTTTGTTGGGTGATATTGACACAGCTTGGGAGCTTGTTAAATCAGGAGGAAAGGGTAAATATATTGCATGTAGTAATCCTCATTCTTTGGTAGTGGCACAATCAGACCCATATTTTAATCAATCACTTGAATATGCCGATATATTACTTCCCGACGGTATCGGTATAGTTTTGGCTGCAAAAATTCTTGGGATAGATCTAAAAGAGCGTGTAGCTGGTTCAGACTTTTATATGGGGCTTTCAGAAAAAGCAGATAAAAATGGTGGTCTAAATTATTTTTTTTTAGGTTCTACTGAAGAAGTTCTGGAAAAAATAACAACTCGTCTAAGTAAGGAATTTCCCCACATAAATGTTTGCGGAATTTTGTCACCTCCCTTTAAATCAGAATTTTCTGAAGAAGATAACCTAAAAATGGTTGAACAAATTAATAATGCAAAGCCTGATGTACTTTGGGTTGGAATGACGGCCCCTAAACAGGAAAAATGGATTTATCAAAATAAAGATAAACTGAATGTACCATTGATGGGAGCAATAGGGGCTGTTTTTGATTTTTATGCCGGTACTGTTCAACGATCACCAGAATGGGCAATTAAAATGGGGCTGGAATGGTTACCTCGTTTATTACGTGAGCCACGGCGTTTATTTAGAAGAAATTTCATATCAAGTCCTTTGTTTTTATTGATGGTATTTAAAGCTAGATTTAGAAAGGCTGGATGAAAAAAATGTTAAATGAGGTTAAAAAATAATCTTGGTGGAGTGATTTCTGGTAATCGTTAACACATTATAAAACGGTGGTTTTTAATATACGCTTAGAGGAGGAATAGAATGCAAGTATTTTTGAGATGATTAATATAATCTATACTCAACCTTGTGTTCTATACTAAAAGAAAGAGCAAGAATTTACTTAGGAATGTGTACGAAATAACTTGAGCAACTAGCTTATCTTTTTGCCCATCCTCTGCGTTGCACAAACAATCACATAGCTTGCTATGCTCATGTTTGTGCGCCTTGATGATGAACAAAAATCTTTCGCTATTTGCTCAAGTTATTTCGCGCCCATTCCTTAAACAAACATTGACATTACAACTTATAGAATAGAATCATGAGCAAAACCACCGAAAAATCAACTAATGTTGTCTGGCATCAAGCAACAGTTAACAGAAAGCGCAGAGAAGAAAAAAACCAGCATAAATCTGTGGTTCTTTGGTTTACTGGGTTATCGGGTTCTGGAAAATCAACACTTGCCCATGCCGTGGAGGAAGAATTGTTT
>JAJRUF010000170.1 GCA_024277935.1 Gammaproteobacteria bacterium | reverse complement strand
AGATGATGCCAAGGGTATTTATACACCCGTTGTTGATGAAAAGATGGGTAAGAAAAAACATTGGAATTTACGTTCGTTATTAACTAGCCATGAAAGTGCGCATGTTATTTTCACTCTATTTACTCAAGCAACTGTTGGTGCGTTCTTAATGCTTATTTTAGGCCCTTTAATTGGCCTGACAGGTTTTGAATTGTTGCAAGAATACCCCCTTCATATTAGCTTAGTCGCAACCATATTTGTTATTAGCACTGTGGGTCTTTACAAGTTAAATATGCATTTAGGAAAGCCACACCGGTTTTATCGTGGCTTTAATAACTTAAGATTATCACCTGTTAGTCGAGAAATTGCTGGTGTATCTATGTTTTACACAGGACTACTTGGCTATCTTATTTCCTCCCTATTTGATAATACTATTATGGAGTTTTTTGCTGATATTTTTGCTTTTTTAGCCGTTATCAGTGGGCCTGTTGGATTATTCTTTATGTACAAACTGTATCGTATTCCAGCACGTCCTTTTTGGGATCATTGGCAAACGGGAACTGCTTTTTTAGGATCAATGCTTAGCTTTGGCGCTTTAATTATTGCCACTGTCAGTATTGTCGCTTTACCTTTATCAGCCTTAACAGAGTTGATACCGACCTTAGCGATGATTATCAGTGCTGGCTTATTAATTGAAGGTATTGGCCATTATGCACATGCTAAAGATATGCTAGTTATCCAAAATGAAGGCGCGGCCTCTCATTACCGCCAGATCACTCAATATGGTAAATCGTATTTATTGAGTAATGGATTATTAGCATTCAGCTTAATTGTAGCAAACATTATTGTACTTACTGGGTTATCAGGGACTTTAGGCATAGCTTCAGCCAGTGCATTAGCTATGACAATGATTGTAATGGCTGCTTTCAGCCGCTCATTATTCTTTGTTCTAGTTATTCCAACCACCATGCCGGGTGCATTTTTCTGGAAGAACGATGGGTTTGTTGAACATGCCCGCGAAACAGGTTTAGCCGACTCACCTCAGCATGGTGTAGTTTATGAAAGACACCATGCTTTTAAAGTAGGAGAGTTAATTGCAACGATTAAGGAAAATTCACTAAGCGATATGCTTGAACATATTAAATGGATCTTTGGTAAAAAATAAAACTCATAATATATAAGGGAAGGATAAAAAGTAGTAGGGTACACATCGCGTATCTTTCGTTCAGTCAGATATGCCGTGCATACCCTACACAATGGTTGTCATGTGTTGAATGAGCAGTCTAATTCTGGATAATTAATTTTTCCATCCCCTTAGGTATAGCCTCCTCCAGCAGGAGAAGGCTATAGAGCAAAGGCTATTGCAATTTAAAAATACTGAGTAGTTACACTTTTTATTAGATTAAATTTGTTCGATAACTTATTAAAACAAATGCTTAATAGCATCTCTTTCTTGTTTTAACTCAGCCTCTGTAATAAGTAATTTTTCTTTAGAAAACTCGTTAAGCTCCAAGTCTTGCACAATATTGACATAACCTTTAACTACGCTAACAGGGAAAGAAAACATCAAGCCTTTTTCAACACCATAACTACCATCTGAAACCATCCCCATACTCATCCAATCATTCTCTTCTGTACCGAAAACCCATGTTTTCATATGAGAAATAGCTGCGCTTGCTGCAGAAGCAGCACTAGACTGCCCTCTTGCTTTAATAATTGCACCACCACGCTGCTGAACGGTTGGAATAAACTCATCTTTAAACCACTTATCTCCCACTAAAGATAAAGCATCTTTTTCTTTTACTTTAGCATGATGTAAATCAGGATATTGAGTTGAGGAATGATTTCCCCACACCACGATATTGCTGACCTCCCTAGAGGTTACTCCTACTTTCTCTGCTAATTGAGAAATAGAACGGTTATGGTCTAGTTGCATCATCGCTGAAAAACAAAAAGAACTTAAATCAGGTGCATTTTTCATAGCAATAAGTGCATTGGTATTTGCTGGGTTACCTGTTACCAACACCTTAACATTTCGGCTAGCTACTTCATTCAAAGCTTTACCTTGAACTGAAAAAATTTCTGCATTACATAACAGTAAATCTTTTCGTTCCATTCCAGCCCCTCTTGGTCTTGCTCCAACCAAAAAAGCATAATCAACATTATTAAAAGCCTCTTTTGGATCATCCGTCATAATTACTTTACGCAACAAGGGGTAAGCGCAATCATTTAGTTCCATTACCACACCCTTTAAAGCATCCATGGCTGGAGCAATTTCTAATAAATGTAGAATTATTGGCTGTTCTGGGCCGAGTAAGTCTCCAGCAGCTAAACGAAACAGCAATGAATAGCTAATTTGTCCAGCTGCGCCAGTAACAGCAATATCTACGGGTGTTTTCATTTGTATTCCTATATTTGTTTCGATTACACCCACTATTAAAAGTTAAGCGAACCTGTGACCACAATAAAATTCGGTTAATAATAGCGAATCTAAAGCCATTCAACCAGTCATATTGACAAAAAAAAGTAATATTTATTATTAAGGTATAATGTAGCGATTTTTAATTCACTCAACCATAAAATAGCCAGGCAAAATATTAATGAAAAAACTGTTATTCCAATTTGATACTGACATTTATCCTTCATCATTTGATACGGTTGTTGCATACGATGGTGGGGCTGACCAGGTAATAAGCCACGGTGGACTAACGCCTGATAATATTTCTTCATTAGTTGAAGGTACAATTTTTACACGCGCCCCTAAAGATAAAAAAAACACAGCTATTTTTGT
>JAJRUF010000006.1 GCA_024277935.1 Gammaproteobacteria bacterium | reverse complement strand
TTTTTTAAATAACCAGTATGAACAATTATTAGACCGTGTGGCACTTGGCATTAGTCTTATTGAACGAGCCAATCAAGATAATGATTCTCAGCAAGCCTTAAAAATAGTTGATGTTCAACTGAAATTAAGAAAAAAATGTGACCTGCTTATTGAAAAGTACAGTAAAGAACTTGAATCAGGAAAAAATACAGCCAACCTTATTTCATCTCTTTTTATCGTTAAAAGTATCAATTCTATGGGTGATGCACTATTAAAGATTTGTGATGCAACTTTATCTCGAAATTTGGGACAAACAATCACCACTGACCGCTATTATTCTTTATCACGTTGTGTTGAGCACCTGCATAAAAATGGGGCAAGTAAAAATCTGGAGCTGGATACAATTGCCGAAACGCGCTCTGGTAGTGCAATTTCAGGAATCAGCGAAGCCAATGAAGAGGATATTATTGCTATTTTTAAAGATGGCAAAAAACAGAAACTGAAAGAAGAGCTGCAAAGTGTTGAACGCTGGCATGAGATATACCCGAATATCGCACCTAAAATTTTATCTTATCAAAAAAAAGGTAAATCAGCTGCACTACTTATTGAGCATTTAGCAGGCCAAACCTTTGAGAAAATTTTACTACAAGGTTCAGATAAATTACAAAAAGATGCCTTAAAACAGCTCACCAGTACAATGTCTGATATTTGGCAAAAAACCCAACAAAAACAACCAAGCAAAGCCCGTTATATTCAGCAATTAAAAAAACGCCTACCTGATGTTTATGCTATTCACCCAGGCTTTGAGCAACAAAAATCTAATATCTCAGGTATTATCTTACCTACATTTTCCGAATTATTAAACCAGGCTGATAAATTTGAAAAATCACTAAGTTCACCTTTTTCTGTTTATATACACGGTGACTTTAACACTGATAATATTATTTATGATTCACAAAAAAATAAAATTAATTTTATTGATTTACACCGTTCCTGTTTTATGGATTATATACAAGATATATCTGTTTTTATGGTCTCTAATTACCGTTTAAAGGCATTAGATAAGATACATCGTCAACGTGTATTGCATGTCAATATGGCAATGTATCAGTTTGCAGCAAAATTTGCTCAGCAACATAAGGACCCTACATTCGACCTGCGCTTAGCTTTAGGGCTAGCCCGGTCACTGGCGACTTCGCCGCGCTTTACACTTGATAAAACTCTAGCTAAAGCTATGTTTTATCGTTCCCGATTATTAATAGAACAAGTCCTCGGTTTAACTGGCAAACAACAAGCTAACTACCGAGTACCCATTAAGGAGATTTTTGTTGGCTAATAAAAAAATAGCTGTTGTTGGTTTACCAGGAAAGTGGTCTACTGAAACATTGGCAGATGCTATTGCTGAAAAAACAGGGTTTCGCCAGATTATTGATATGAATGATGTATCATTAAACTTGGAAACAAGTGAATTACATTATAATGGTCACTGCTTTTCAGATTTAGATGCCATTATTGTAAAAAAAATAGGCAGTCAATATTCACCCAACACCTTAGATAGACTTGAGTTACTCCGGGTAGCCGAAAATTCAGGGATAAAAGTTTACAGTCGGCCCAGCCATATTTTACGCCTAATTGATCGTCTCAGTTGCACAGTAACCTTGAGAAATGCTGGTATACCCATGCCTTCCACCCTTGTTACTGAAAATATAGCTGATGCTATTGCTAGTGTTGAGAAATTTGGTCAGGCTATTTTTAAACCCTTATATTCAACGAAAGCTCGTGGCATGTGTGTAATTAGTAAAAAAGACGGGGAATCAAAAATAGCTGAGGCAATAGCCAAATTTAAAGCAGAAAACCCAATGATGTATATTCAACAAAAAATTGCATTAGGAGGAAAAGATATGGGCTTAATGTTCCTCAATGGTCAATACATTGGAGCTTATGCCAGGGTTACTAAAGGAGAAGCATGGAATACCACAATTCATAGTGGCGGCAGTTATGCAGCAGCAGATCCTTCAGCTGAAATTATAGAGATGGCAAGTAAAGCACAAGCTTTGTTCGATATGTCTTACACCACAGTTGATGTCGCTGAAACTGAGCAGGGTGCCGTTATTTTTGAAGTGTCTGCTTTTGGTGGTTTTCGAGGTGCAAAAGAAGGCTTAAATCAAAATATTGCCGAACAATATGTGGATTATGTCTTACACGATTTAGGTCATTACAATGCAGATTGACTCAGTAGAAACGGTAAAAGAGCTGCTAATACAAAATCACAGCTTACTAAAAGAATCCTTATTCTTACAATGTGGCGACTGTATTATTCGTGTACAAAGCGATTCAAAAATATTGCTTACTGAATTAAAACAATATTTTAGGCACTTACTTATTGCAGAAACCTTTCCTACACTTACAGTTATAGCTATTCAATCTGAAATATTAAAGCTCCCCGTCTCATTTCAAGATTGGCCACGGGAGCCTGGTAAAAAAGGGCGTAAAGATAGCTACTATAATATCGAAGGTGGCCGTCTAATTTATAAAATGCGTACAGGTATGCTGTTTTTACAAAGTGAAAAATACAAAATAGCTGCAGGTCCCTGTTTAGCCAACCCAAACCAGATTATTAATTTTATTAACAGTCAACATATGAATTGGCTACAACAGCATAACTGGCTTATTTGTCATGCTGCAGCCGTGGTAGATAAAGAATATGCCTATGCAGTTGCTGGATTTTCTGGTGGCGGTAAGTCCACCTTTATGTTAAGTTTAATGGATGACGATAAGATTAATTTCTTAAGTAATGATCGTTTATTTATCTGTCATAAAAAAGTAATTTATGCTGAAGGTGTTGCAAAATTACCTAGAATTAACCCTGGAACAATTGTAAACAACCCTCGCTTACATGCATTAATCCCTGCACAAAAAAGAGAGCAACTCCTTAACTTACCCAAACAACAACTATGGGATTTAGAAGAAAAATATGATGTTGATATAGAATCTATTTATGGACCAGGGCGTATTGCCAAAAGTAAGCCATTAAAAGCTTTTATAGTATTAAATTGGCAACACCATAGTGACAAAGAGTTTAATATTAAGGCTATTAACATACAAGACAGGCAGGATTTATTACCGGCCATCATGAAATCTCCAGGACCTTTTTATCAAGATACTAAAGGGCAGTTCTTAAGTCATTTAAATATTTTTGATCCAGAAAAATACTTGTCCCTTTTAACGCAAGTTAAAGTTTATGAAGTGAGTGGAAAAGTTGATTTTGAATTACTGAAAGATTATTTTCATCAAAATATCCTTCAATAGGGAAAAAAATGAGCAGACAGTTATTACTATTGCGCCATGCTAAATCTGATTGGAGTATTGATAGCTCAGACTTTGAGCGTCCATTAAAAAACAAGGGCAAACATGCCGCCCAACGTATGGGCGCATGGATGCGCCAGCAACTATTAATTCCTGACTATATTATCAGCTCACCTGCTGAAAGAGCACGTACTACAGCTGAAAAATTATGTAAAGCAATGGGGCTAAGCACCCAGCAAATACATTTTGATAAACATCTGTATACCTGCTCAAGCAAGGATTTAAAAACCGTATTATCCAGTTGCCCAAAAGATGCCAAAAAAGTTTTATTAATTGGACATAACCCTGGACTTGAAGAGTTATTACAGCAATTACACAAAGGCAGGCTTTCTCGACCTGATGATAATAAATTACTCCCAACAGCCACCTTAGCTGTTCTTGATATGCCAAACAACTGGCATAATTTATCTAATTATTGTGCTAAAGTCATATCCATCACTCGACCTTCCAGTCTTGATAAAAACTTTCCTTTTAATGGTTTGACAGGGTTAGAGTTACGTAAAAGGCCCACTTATTATTACTCTCAATCGGCAGCAATACCTTACCGAATGGTTAATAAGCAATTAGAGGTTTTAGTTATATCTTCCAGTGGCAATAACCATTGGGGAGTCCCTAAAGGTATTATAGAGCCGGGGTATACTGCCTCAGCTTCAGCAGCAATTGAAGCCTGGGAGGAAGCGGGAATAAAAGGTATTATTAGTGAACAAATGCTAGACTTTTATCAATATCAAAAATGGGGAGGAACGTGTACAGTACAAGTTTTTCCAATGACTGTTACTAAAATGGTCAATGAGACTGAATGGGATGAAAACCACCGTAGCAGAGAGTGGCTACCCTTAAAAAAAGCCAGCTCATTAATTAAACAACCAGCACTGCAGGCAATGCTACTTAAACTAAATGCTATTGTGACCAATAGGACAAATTAATGGCTGATAATAGAGTCTTTGCTGCTTTGGTTAGACATGGCGATTATCAGCAGCTAGCCAACACCCCAAGTGCTCATCAACCTTTTCAGTTAACAGCTAAAGGGTTTTCTCAAGCAGCAGAACTTGCCCCCTTGCTTAAACAACAATGTAAAAAACTCAATTGCCAAATAAACCCCATTATCGCTTCATCCAGGTTATTACGTGCTTGGCAAACTGCAATAGAAACAGTTGCTGGCTTAGGTAATGCTTCAATTAAAGTCGCACAATACAGTGCTTTAGCAGAGCGTAGTGTAGGAAGTGTGGCCAATCTATCAACCCAACAAATTACTGAGCTTGTTAAACTAGACCCCCGGTTTAAAGAGTTACCCGACCACTGGAAATCTAATAGTCACTTTTGCTTACCTTTTCAAGGTGCTGAGTCACTCATGCAAGCAGGAAATCGAGTTGCCAGTTTTTTAACGGCACAAATGCAAACACTGCAACAAACTAAGCAAGGCAATCAATTAAAGGTTTTTGTTGCTCACGGTGCAGCTATTCGTCATGCTGCCTATCATTTAGGATTATTAGAGTTTGAACAAATTTCTCAGTTAAGTATGTATCATTGTAAACCTATATTCGTAGAATACACAAGGGAAGGTAAATGGCTACATATCGCTGGTGATTGGAAAATAAGAAATGAACACAGTAAATTTACGGATTAATTATGCTATTTAATACCCTCAAATCACCTAAATACCAAGGCAAAAAATGGATTACCCCTAAACTACCTACAAAGTTACAAAACTGGTCTTTAGGTAAAATACATTCTTCAGCAAAAGATCATAGTAGCCCAAAAGAATTATTAGAACAACTTAAAACATCTTACCAACAACACCCTTGGGTATGGCCAAAATCCCCTGTTTTTTTCTTTTCTGATCTGCATGCCGATGCTGACGCTTTTATTGCATCATTAATTGCCTCGGGTGGGATAAAAAAAACAGGGCCCAAAGACCATCATTTTAAACTCACTCATGCAGGTCGCAAGGCACGCTTTGTTATTGGTGGAGATTGTTTTGATAAAGGCCCAAGTAACCTAAGACTATTGCGTTGTATTCGCCTGTTAATAGATAGTGGTGCCAGAGTGCATATTTTGGCCGGTAACCATGATATTCGTGTCAAACTGGGTATTGGCTCAATCAATCAAAATAAATCAGTTAAAAGCGAACATTTTTTTATTCGCATGGGTGCTAAAGCCATCCCCTTTCTTAAAGAAATTGAACAACAATATCTGCAAGGAAAACAGGCACTCAAAGACATACCCGACGAACAGGAATGCCGAAAGCGTTTATACCCTTCAGAACAGTGGTTCAATACTTTTCCCGAGCAAGCTAAGGGCTTATTATCAGAAAAAATAATTAATAAAGAATTAAAACGTTTACGAGAAAAAACCAATGATTTTGAAAAGGATTTACATAAATCAGGCATGAATTTACGCATTGCTTATGCTGCTGCTATAACATGGCAGTCTTTATTTTTAGATAAAGAAGGCGAGTTTTTCTGGTACTTTAAAAAAATGCGCTTAGCACTCCACAAAGGTTCTTTTTTATATGTTCATGCGGGTATTGATGATCGTATTGCCGATGTAATTTGCAACAAAGGTATTCATCATCTAAACAAGCAATTTAAAAAACACCTATCGGATGAAATATTCAATTTTTATTATGGTCCTTTAGCCAACACAATTCGTACAAAATACCGCGATATAGATATGCCGATGACCAGGCAAGGCAATGATATGTTAAGAAAAAAAGGTATTCACGCTATTGTTCACGGACATAAAAATTTACGTTATGGCCAACGGATTATGCTACGCAAAGGCATGGTGAATTTTGAATGTGATGCGTCTGTAGATAGGAATACTCGTAGAAAAGAAAAAATAGGGACCCAAGGCTACGGTGCTGCAGTTACTATTTTTCAACCACAAGGTCGTGTATTAGCTATTAGTACAGACTTCCCTTACATCAAGTCTTTTCAGCCTACGCACCTAGATAGTTATGAAACAAAATAAACAAAGTTTTCAACATGAATCATTGCAGGATAGTAAAAGTATAGAAAAAATCCTGAGTGCAGTTACGTCAGGTCTAGCTAAAGGCAAACTACAATTTAGTGATGAAGAAGATGAAATTATTTTCCATCCCGAAGGCTTAATGAAATTAAAAATCAGTGCCGCTCAGGATGATAATCAACAGCGTTTTAATATTAAAGTAAGCTGGCAACGTGATAATAACAAGATAAATAAGACTTTAAAGGTAAATTAAATAGTAAACAACAAGGAACAGAGTGATGATAGCCACATTTAATTTCCACGAATTCAAATCAGGTAAACCTCTGCCATCACCTAGCGGAACGGTTTTAAGCATTATTGAACTGGTAAAACAACAAGATAGCACCTTAGAACAACTGGCCAAAATGGTGCAATCTGATCCAGCCTTAAGCTCTAAAATTCTTAGCCTTGTCAACTCAGCAGCATTAAATTCTCGCCGGCCTGTCATCAATATTATGGAAGCTGTACAGAGGCTTGGAATGAAGTCAGTTAGCAATATCGCTTTGAGCTTATCACTTATCAGCAACAATTCTAAAGGTCAATGTCAGGCCTTTGATTATGACCTATATTGGACTAAATCATTAGCAACAGCTGTTGCTATTATGGTGATTTCTAGCCAACAACGCACTGTTGCTGCTGAAGAAGCCTTTACTATAGGCTTGCTATCTTATATTGGTGAACTTGCCTTGGCCACGGCCTGGCCAGAGGAATATTCTGCTTGTTTGCAGAATACTCAAGACCTTGAACGCCTTAAACAAGAACATGAGCTTTTTGCTGTAGACCATAGAGAACTGACTATACATTTATTAAAAGACTGGGGGTTTCCAGATATATTTATCGAAGCTCTAAAGATTAGCTTCGGTGAACCCGTGGCAGAAGCCTCAAGAACAACGCGATTTGCCAGTCAATTAAACTTTTCACGCCAAGTGAGTCAATACTGTATTGCCAATAATAAATATCGTACAGAGTTATTTATTGATTTGGAACAGCAAGCGCTTTCGCATAATCTTGAAGGCGAGGCTTTTACCCAGTTTATTAATGATACGCTCCACCAATGGGCTGATTGGGGTAAACTCATTGATATCAAAACAGATATTCGTGTAGCACCGTTACAAAAAAAAGATAATTCAAACAAAGAGCAAGAGACAGGACTGGATATATTGCTGGTAGATGATGATCCCAATATCTTAAGTAGTTTAAATAAGCAATTAACCGTAGCAGGTCATCATGTTAATACCCGTCAAGATGGCCAGTCAGCACTGGAATATATACTTGAGCACACCCCTCAATTAATTATCACCGATCGACGTATGCAAGCAATGGATGGACTGGAACTTTGCAAAACATTACGTAATTTAGATATTGGTAAAAACCTCTATTTGATCCTTATAACTGCAACTGACACTGAAAGTGAAATTGTAGAAGCTTTTGATGCAGGTATTGATGACTACTTAAGCAAACCTGTTAATCATAAAATATTACTGGCCAGAATCAGAGCAGGACAACGTATTGCTAATTTACAACAGGCTCTAGAGAAAGAAAAACAGGAAATGCAACGTGCTAATGCTGAATTAGCTGTCGCTAATCGTCGTATGAATATTATCGCCAATACAGATATACTGACAAACTTACCCAACCGTCGATATGCCTTATCTCGCCTTACTCAAGAATGGGAGGCCAACCTAAGATACCATCGCTCAATAAGCCTGCTGATGCTCGATTTAGATCATTTTAAGTCAATTAATGACAGTTTAGGCCATGATGTCGGCGACTTAGTCTTGATCCATGTCGCCAAACTTATGAAAGCAGTGATTAGAGCAACGGATATAGCCTGTCGCTTTGGAGGAGAAGAATTTCTGATTATTGCTCCTAATACTGAAGGAAAAACAGCCGTATTACTGGCAGAACGTATTCGCAAAACGATACAATCACACCAACCTAAAAAAATCAAATTAACACAGCCTATCACTATTAGCATTGGTGTAGCGAGTTCTACGGGCAATAAACCTGGATGGAACAAACTGATTAAAATGGCAGATACTGCTTTATACAAAGTAAAAGCCAGAAGTCGTAATGCAGTAGAGTTAGCCCGATGAAGAAACTAAGGAACGTGTATGGAATAACTTCCCGAAATTATACCGTAGGATTTTTGTTTCAGGCGGAATAATCTCATGAGGCGCATAGCAAGCTACGCAACGAATGAGATCATTCCATCTGGAGCAAAAAGACAAGTTAGAAATCGGGAAGTTGTTTCATGCACGTTCCTAAGGGAGGCAATAACAAATAATATATAAAAGATATAGGAGTGCTGGCGACAGGAAGCACTCCAAAATATAAGGTGCGCCCGTACCTCAACACACCCTATAAGTTTTAGTGCAGGGTATTATTGCCCTACTCATTCCTAAGGAATGAAAATTCATTTTGGTATTCTCCGGTTAATAAAATAGCTATTCCCCGGTTTCTTTTTAGCATGATGCTTAGCTTCAGTTGCCAGGTCAGCAATTTCAATATGAGACTGGCTTTTTATAATCGCTTCAGCTGCCACAATACCAATTGATAAGCTTAATATGGGGTAAAAACAGGGAGCACCTTTACGATCATAGGCATTCATTCCACCTGCTAGCTGGTGCTCTTTGTTATATAAGTGAATAACCTTTTGCTCAAATAACGAAAGAATTTTTTTACAGCTATTTTCCCAGTTCTGACTGGTAAAAATAACAATAAAGTCATCCCCTCCTATATGGCCTAGATATCCTCCATCCTCTTCAATATAATCAGATAAAAGACCGGCTACCAATTTTATAGCTATATCACCTTTCTCATAACCATAAATATCATTAAAAGGTTTAAAATTATCTAAATCAAAATAACCGATAGTAAATCGATTTTGTTCTAATAGTTTACTGTCAATAATCTTATTAATAGGTGTAATACCTGGTAGTAAGGTTAATGGGTTTGCATGTTGTGCATTTTGTAACTGCTGAGTGGTGATAAGTTGCAGTAAATCCATAACCATTCCTATCCCACTATAACGACCCTTTTCGGTAATGATAAATGCTGATTCATTATGGTTAGAATCTGTAAGAACTTGACTGACATCCTCTATAACAGTCTGATAATCAAAATTAAAGGGTTCTGTATCTATAAACATCTCGACAGCTTTTTTACCAAATAAATCTACCCCAAAACGGCTGGCAAATAATTTTGTTAAAAACTGGTCTTTATACAATAAGCCTTTTGCAATACCCTCATCAACTAGTGGAACAACTTTTAAATGACTATTCTTTTGAAATAAACTGAGCACATCATTATTGCTTGTTTGTGAAGAAATGGCCTTTGCTTGCTGCATAATCTCACTAATATAAGTTGTGGTTTTAAATGCTACAGACTTTTTTTCAACCTTATTTTTAACAAATAAGGGTAAAGGTATTGTTGTTACCGCTACCGCACTGGGTCGTGCAAAGTAATATCCTTGAGCAAAACCAATCCCTAATGCTTCTACGGCCAAATACTCAGCTTCTGTTTCTACACCTTCAGCAATAACACGGCAGTTAGTTGCTGTCGCCATACTTTGAAGTGAACGAACAAAATTTAGTTTCACTTGATCATTGTCAATATCTTCAATAAAATGCCGGTCAATTTTAACATAATCCGGTAATAACTCAGTCCACAAACGCAACCCAGAATACCCTGCGCCTAAATCATCCAGAGCAATTTCAAACCCCATATTACGATAATATTCAACAGCATCTCGCATTAACACATAATTATCAGTTGCCTGGTGTTCAGTGATTTCAATCACTATACGCGAAGGGTGGAGTCCTATCTTTTCTAAAATAGCTAATGTCTCCCCTTCTTTAAATTCTGGATCTAATAATATCGATGGACTAACATTTAAAAATAGTTTGCATGGTAATTGTTGAGCTGAAAATTGCTCAATACTAACTTTACGGCATACTTGTTCAACAGCAGCAGTTTCATTGAATCTTTCAGCAGTAGCGAATAAATTAATAGGATTATGAAGGGGGCTATCAGATGGGCCGCGTATTAATGCTTCATAAGCATATATTTCATTTTTACCAAGACCAACAATTGGTTGAAATAATGAAGTGAGTAATTGATTTTCAATTATATTTTGCAACTGCTCATGCATTCAGCGATAATCCTTAACATAAAAAACAAATACAATAGCTGAATAGATACTTAATCTACCATAGCCTTAAACTGTATTTCAGTTTACAAGGAATATATTACAGTTATATGACATTGAAATTAACAACATAAAATCAAAATATACCCTACTACCATGAACCTATGCTATGATAACGGGCTTTAAATACTAGACTTAAAAACAATGGCAAAAGAAGATCAAATTGAGATGGACGGGAAAGTAATTGACACACTTCCTAATACTATGTTTCGCGTAGAATTAGAAAATGGTCATATTGTTACTGCCCATATATCTGGAAAAATGCGTAAACATTACATTCGTATTCTAACGGGTGATAAAGTTAAAGTTGAAATGACACCTTATGACTTATCTAAAGGTCGTATCACTTTTCGTATGCGTTAATAAGATCAGTAGCTCTGCTTATTTCCCACTGAGCCACGCTACATTAAAAGCTTGGACAGCGGGGAGAAAGCATAAGTTTCAATCGCTTTCAGCGACAATGAGTTGTTTACTTTCTACTGAAAAAGCCAGTTCCTTATCTTCAACATAAATTCTCACATGCCCTCCTTGTGCTAATTTTCCAAATAGTAAATCATTCGCCAACGGCTTCTTGATTTTTTCCTGGATTAATCTTGCCATTGGCCTAGCACCCATTTTAGGGTCACACCCATTTTCAGCTAGCCATAGCCTTGCTTCTGAGTCTAAAGATAAAGTCACATTTTTTTCAGTTAATACATGCTCTAATTCAAAGATAAACTTATCAACAACACTTCCTACGATTGATATATCTAAAGGTTTAAATTGTACGATAGCATCTAAGCGGTTTCTAAACTCAGGTGAAAAATTTCTTTCTATCACTTTTAAGCTATCAGAAGCATGATCCTGCTGTGTAAAACCTATTGATGCCCGACTCCCCTCTTCAGCACCCGCATTAGTTGTCATAACCAAGATAATATTACGAAAATCAGCTTTTCGACCATTATTATCAGTTAAAGACCCGTGATCCATCACTTGTAATAATAAATTAAATACATCGGGGTGTGCTTTTTCTAGCTCATCCAATAATAAAACGGCATGAGGGTGTTTGGTAACCGCTTCAGTCAACAACCCACCCTGATCGTAACCCACATACCCTGGAGGTGCACCAATCAAGCGAGAGACCGTGTGACGCTCCATATATTCAGACATATCAAAACGAATCAACTCCACCCCCATAACTTTAGCTAATTGCTTAGTCACTTCAGTTTTACCGACTCCTGTAGGCCCTGAAAACAGAAAAGACCCTATTGTTTTAGTGGTATCTCTTAAACCTGCGCGAGATAGTTTAATGGCCGAAGCTAATTCAGCAATAGCTTCATCTTGACCAAAGACCAACATTTTTAAATTCTTTTCTAATAACTCCAACTTATCCTTATCACTACTAGATACTGATTTTTCAGGAACCCGAGCAATTTTAGAAATAATTTCTTCAATTTCAGCTGAATCAATAATTTCTTTACGCTCACTATCTTTAAAAAGCCGCTGTCTAGCACCTGCCTCATCAATGACATCAATAGCTTTGTCTGGTAAAAAACGGTCAGTAATAAATCGGTCTGATAATTCAGCCGCTAAACGAATGGCCGCTTTGGTATATTTTAAGTCATGATGCTCTTCAAAACGTGATCTCAACCCTGTTAAAATTTTAATAGTATCCTCTACCGTTGGCTCAACAATATCAATTTTCTGGAAACGTCTTGCCAAGGCATGATCTTTTTCAAAAATCCCTCGATACTCTTGATAAGTAGTAGAACCAATACAGCGCAATTGCCCCGATGCCAATACAGGTTTAATTAAATTAGAAGCATCCATCACCCCCCCAGACGCTGAACCCGCTCCAATAATCGTATGAATTTCATCAATAAATAAAATGGATTCAGGTTGCCTCTTTAATTGATTAATCAAGGCTTTTAAACGTTTCTCAAAATCACCACGATATTTAGTCCCTGCAACCAACGCACCTAAATCCAGAGAATAAATGACATCACCCAATAATACATTGGGTACATTTTCTTCAATAATTCGCCGCGCCAAACCTTCTGCGATAGCTGTTTTACCAACACCTGACTCGCCTACCAATAAAGGGTTGTTTTTACGCCTTCTACAAAGCACTTGAATAGTTCGCTCAACCTCTGATTCTCTACCAATTAAAGGGTCAATTCTGCCAAGCCTAGCTTCTTCATTTAAATTGGTTGCATATTTTTCGAGCGGCGATGAATCTGTAGGTTCAGTGCCATTCTTTTCTGCAGTCAGAGGCTCATCATCTTGCTCAGAATCTTGTTCAATTTTAGTAATGCCATGAGCCAGATAATTAACCACATCTAAGCGGCTTATCTCATATTTGCTAAGAATATAGACAGCATGGGAGTCTTGCTCACTAAATAAAGCAATAAATAAATTCGCACCTGTCACTTCCTTCTTATCTGATGCCTGAACGTGAAACACAGCACGTTGCAGCACTCTTTGAAAGCCCAATGTTGGCTGAGTTTCTCGCTGTAAATTATCTGAAATAAGCGACACCGTTTCATCAATAAATTGCGTTAACTCTCCCCGCAAGGCCATAGAGTCACAGCCACAAGCGTGTATAATAGGTTTAACCGATTCATTATCGAGCAGAGCTAAGAGCAAATGCTCAACGGTAATAAATTCATGACGTTTACTATGTGCATTGGTAAACGCTTGATTTAATGTAATTTCCAGTTCTTTACTTAGCATACTTATTCCTTAAACCTTACGCCTCTTCCATCGCACACAATAGTGGGTGATGATTTTCTTGCGAGTATTCGTTAACCATATGTACTTTCGTCTCTGCTACGTCTTTAGTAAAAACGCCACAAACCCCTACGCCACTTGTGTGAACCTGCAACATAACTTGTGTTGCCTTATCTTCGTCCATATTAAAGTAATCTGTTAATATTTCTACCACAAAATCCATTGGCGTAAAGTCATCATTTAGCAAAACAACTTTATATAAAGGTGGACGCTTTAATTTTGGCTTAGCTTCTTGTACTGCTATACCACCATCATCCCCATGATTTGGATCAATATCTGACATGTTTCAAACTTTCTTATTTAAATAACTTTAAAGTGTAACATAGTGCTTAATCATAAAAAATTCAATCTTTACACATCAAAAAAACAATTCTAGTAAAATACTATACTTTAGAAAAATTGAGAATACCATGGTCTGGAAACCCCATGTAACGGTTGCCGCTGTTATTGAACAGGAGCATAAATTTTTATTGGTTGAAGAATATACCAACAATGGAATTGCTTTTAATCAGCCTGCTGGGCATTTAGAAAACGGTGAATCGATTGTGGCTGCTGTTAAACGAGAAGTAAATGAAGAAACAGCTTGGCAATTTGAACCTAAAAATATTACTGCTATTCAACTTTGGCGTAAGACGCCACAATTCCCTAGCTTTTTAAGAGTTTGTTTTACGGGAAAAGTTCATTCATTCGATGCCGAACAAGCACTAGATAATGATATTATTGCAACCCACTGGCTAACACGCGAGCAAATAGTAGAGAAACAATCACAACTAAGAAGCCCATTGGTTTTAAATACCATAGATGCCTACCTAACAGGTGAGCACTATCCCTTATCTTTATTAAAATCTTATATAGATTTAGAACATGAGTAAAAATATAATTGTGGGTATGTCGGGTGGAGTAGACTCATCAGTCACTGCCTTAAAATTACTAGAAGAAGGTCATCACGTTACTGGTTTGTTTATGAAAAACTGGGAAGAAGATGATGGCACAGAATATTGCACCGCAATGGAAGACCTAGCTGATGCCCAACAAGTTAGTGATAAATTAGGTATTGAATTAAAAACCGTTAATTTTGCAACTGAATACTGGGATGAAGTATTTGAAGTCTTTTTATCAGAGTTTAAAGCAGGGCGCACACCTAACCCTGATATTTTATGCAATAAACACGTTAAATTTAAAGCTTTTTTAGACTATGCGATTGAAGATTTAAAAGCTGATTATATTGCCACAGGTCATTATGCTCGCGTACAACAACACAATGGTGAGTTTCAATTGCTTAAAGGTTTGGATCCTAACAAAGAACAAAGTTATTTTCTATACACTTTAGGTCAAAAAGCCTTATCAAAAACTTTATTTCCTATTGGTGAACTGCATAAACCTGAATTAAGAGCCATGGCTAAAAAAGCAGGGTTTGATAATCATAAAAAGAAAGACAGTACAGGTATCTGTTTTATTGGCGAACGGAAATTTACAGAATTTTTACAACGTTATCTCCCTACTCAACCAGGAGAAATGCGGACCCCTGAAGGTCAATATATTGGCCAACATCAAGGCTTGATGTATTACACTTTTGGACAAAGGCAAGGGCTTGGCATTGGTGGGGTAAAAAACTTTCCTGATGAACCTTGGTATGTTTTAGAAAAAGACTTGGATAATAATATTTTGATTGTAGGTCAAGGGCACGACCACCCTCTAATGCTTCATAATACTTTAGAAGCCAATCAATTAGACTGGTGTAACAACAAACCATTAACAGAAGCTATTTATTGCAAGGCCAAAACACGTTACCGCCAAAGTGACCAGGCATGCCAATTAATTCCTTTAGAAAATGACCGCTGTAAAGTGGTTTTTGAATATTCACAAAGGGCTATTACCCCAGGACAATCAGTGGTTTTTTATGCCGGTGATATTTGTTTAGGTGGTGGGATTATTGAGTCTAAATATAATGAATAACAAATTAGTAAGCGACTCTCTGGTTATTAATCTCCCATCCACACATTGCCATCAAAAGTTTCGAACTCAGATGTTTTTACTCACTAACACACTATTGATTAGTATTTATTTTTCATATAACTACACCATAAAGATAATTTAAAGTACCATCCAATCTTTAGAAAAACAGATCCAATGATAACAATTTATTATGCCTCGCTATTGTTATTTGTTACTATGCTAAATTATATAGATCGTTAGAAATTTAAAAAAATATTTTTGTCCTTACAATATGGAGCATATCAATGCATATTTTAAAAAAATTTTTTACCCTTTTTTCTTTGCTTAGCATTTCTTTTTGTGCAAATGCTGTTACTTCAGGTTCAATAATACATTCAACGAGTAACACTCTTGGTTCAGCGAACCCTGATTCTTTTGTTTCCAGCTATATATTTTCTGCAGGCGATATAATTGATGACATTTATCTTTTTGATATCAATCCTTCTACAGCAACCTCGCTACTCAGCACTACAGCCACTTCAATTGAACTAGGTTCATCTTTTGGTATAAGCAACTTTAAGTTTGCTTTTACTGATAACTCGGGGGTTCAAATGTCTAACTGGGGGCAAGCAGGAGAGAGTATCTTTTTTACATCAATGACAACGGCAGCGCCGGTACAAGTTAATACAGGCACTTACGGCATTCACTTTACTGGAACAGTCACTGGATCAAGTGCCTTGATTACAAATATAGTTGCTATTGCACCTGTTACTGCTGTCCCTGTTCCTGCTGCTGTCTGGTTATTTTCTAGCGCACTAATAGGCTTAGCGGGTGTCAGTCGTTCACGCAGAACGACTATTTAACATTACTATATTCATCTACTTCCTTTATCTAAGGTAGTAGATGCTTTATAAGCCATAATAAATTCCTGCCTCAGCCTTAAAAATACAGCCGCCATTCCTTAGACAACTCAGCTAATTGTTATTTCTTATTTCTTCTGTGAAACCGCGACTGATATTTCACTCGCTTAATGTTCAATTTACGCTGATTGATTTCTTCATCTGCTAAGAGCTGAAAAATATCAGCAGGCATCCCATCGGGTAAATCAACCAAACTATAATAATTCCGAATATCTAATTTTCCTATCCCCCTTTTATCCACACCTGCTACTTCAATCAGCGTGGCTTTTATATCCTCGATAGAAACCAAATGCTTTCGCCCAATATCAAGACGATACCTAACAAGCTTTTGCCTTGGTAAAGCAACTTTATCTACTTTATTATTTTTTTCAGCCGATGATAGCTGTGGGTAATTCAATAGTGACATGGCAGCAGCACAGTCTAGAACACTTACCTGAAGCTCATCAGAGATACTCTTAATTAACTTCTTGTGTAAAACAAGTTCTTGCTTCACTAAAAGTGTTTTTAAATACTGCTTTAATTGTTCTTTAGTGTTAATCTCACAATCCTTCATCTACAAACGATCCAAATTAATATCAACAAAAGCCTCATCACGCAACCGGCGCAACCATAACTCAGTTTCCTCTTCTATTTTTCGGTTTCGAATTTGCTTTCTTATCTGATTCTTTTTAAAATCCACACTATTATCCTTGTCTTGTCTTTCCAAGACTTGAATAATATGCCAGCCAAATTGTGTTTGAACAGGCTCACTAATTTCATTGATAGCTAATTTATTCATTGCCGCTTCAAAAGGTGGAACTAAATCACCAGGCCCTACCCAATTTAAATCCCCCCCACTAATAGCAGAGCCTTTATCATCTGAGTTTGCACGCGCTAATGTGGCAAAATCATCACCATCAATAATTCGCTCCCTCAGTGATAATAATCTTTTTTTAGCTTCATTATCATCGATAAGTTCATTAGTCTTGATTAGAATATGACGTACTTTTGTTTTAGTAACAATATGTTTACTCACACCTTTCAATTCCAACACCTTAACAATATGAAACCCACTAGGGCTACGAATCAACTCAGAAACCTCACCTTCATTCATTTTTGTAACAACATCTACAAATAGTGTGGGGATTTGGCTTAGTTTTCTCCAACCTAAATCACCACCCTTTAAAGCATTCCCTCCTTTTGAAACCGCAATAGCCGTTTGTTTAAAATCTGCGCCTTGACGTAAGTCATTAATAACTTTCTCTGCTTTTTCCTTTGCTTTCTGAATAACAGAAGCAGAAGCAGCCTCTGGAATTGAGATTAAGATATGTTCTAGGTGGTACTGAACTTCTTCTTTACTCACTTCGCCCTGAGTTTCTAAATAATGATTCACCTCCCTATCTGTTACTTTAATTCGAGAGCCAACTTCCCTTGCTCTTAATTGATTAACAATAATTTCATTTCGAATATTTTCTTCAAATGCTTTAAAACTGACACCTTGGCTTTGTAATTCTTTTCTAAATTCATCCACAGATAAACCATTACGTGTAGCAATATCATTAATTGAACGACGCAACATTTCATCACTTACTCTAATCCCTGACCTCTCGGCTAGTTGACGTTGCAATTTATCCACAATCAACCTTTCCAACACTTGCTTTCTTAATATAAAAGCGGGAGGAATCATTACTTTTTTAGCTTGTAAATTTTTAACGATACGATAAGTTTCCTGCGTGAGCTCACTATCTAAAATCACGCCATCTTCAACTATAGCTACAATACGATCCAACATTTCCGCATTAACAGTGAAGCTTGCAAAGAGTGCCCATAAAAATATAATACTTATTATATATAATTTCTTTTTCATTTATTCTTCTCTACCGTATATCCCTTTAAATTTTTCTCAAGAAAATCATCAACTTTATCACCAAATCCCGTTAAGCCCTTAAGTTCAATCTGAAAGAAAATACCGGTATCTGTTTGATCGTTTGTACTACCTGTTATGCTATTGGCATATTTTCTCCAAAGTACTCTAAAACGCCAACAACAACTTTCTTTCTCCAAACCCAGAAAGCTTTCTTTGGTTGAATTGAATTTTAATGAGTATTGCCAGCGTCCAACACCATACCAATTATTATATATTGGCCATCTAAATGATGTATCAGTCTGAATAATTGTCGCGATAGTATTCGGGTTATCATTTCTATCTCTGTAACCAAGATTTAAAATTTTTCCAGTCTTATCTTTATATCTTAATTCAGCATCCCCTCTCACCACATCATTAATATCAGGATTCCATTGAGCTTCTGAATTAAAATATAAATTATTAGTTAACTGGCCACTTAATTCTGCAACAACATTTGAAAAACTATTAGTTTCTGGCGCACCTGACAAAGTAACGTTTCTATCTTGAAAATAAAAAATATTACCAATACTAAAATTTAGTCGCTCCTGCCCCGAATCTGAATCAATTAATCTTGAGGTTAAGGCCATAGTAATTTGATTTGCATCTTGCACCCTATCGACACTACTAAATCGATTTTCTCTAAATAGACTATTAAAACCAAAATCATATAGTGATGAATCAAAAACAGGGATATCACTCTGATTTTTTTCAGGAATATATAAATAAAATAGCCTAGGCTCTATGGTATGCATATAACCCAAACCTGCAAACTTAAAGTTTTTCTCAAAAAATAAACCACTATCAACCGAGATAATTGGCAGTGTTCGGCTAAGGTTGTTTGACACGCCTGCTTTTTGTTGCGTTAAAAAGTATTGTGTATGTTGTAAAGAAAAACGGGGCTTAATATAGCCCCCAGCACTTTCTAAAGGGAATGCAATAGACGGTTTAGTATTAAAACGCTGGCCACTGACTCTACCATTACGATAATAATTAACATATTCATTTTCCATGGCAATATCAACTGGCCATTGCTCAAAGGAATGGTCTAAATTTAAAGTCACTTTAGGTAAAGTTTGATACGGCTTACTAGCGTCTGTAATATTTCGATCTATCGTTTGATAGGCTTGTAATTGGGTCGCAAAACTAAGCCCTTCAATATTATAATTTAGATCAATCCGACTTCTTAAAAACCGATTATTTGAAAGTCCCAGCGTATCATTCAAGTCATCAAAATAGGTTTTATCAGAGACATAATTCACATCAATATGGCTGCTTAAATTTTCAATGATTTTAGAATCATTTTTAAGTGAGCCGGCAAAACGTTGTTTCTTAAGTAATAAATCATACGGCAAATATTCTAGAGCAACAGAGCCTAATGTTTTTTTAGTTAAATACCGAAATTCTCCACCTATCATTCCACCCCGTTTAGACATATATCGCGGCCAAACGGTCAAGTCATAATTAGGTGCCATATTCCAATAATAGGGAACCGTCAGTTCAAAGCCATTTTTTACATTTTGGCTATATGATGGTGGCAATATACCTGATAATCTTCGGTCATCCAAAGGAAAAGAGATATAAGGAGTGTATAAAACAGGAAGGCCTTTAAACTCTAACCAGGCATTTTTGGCAGCCGCTTTACCTGTTTTTTTATTCATTTTTAACCTGTCAGCATGAACTATCCAATCTTCATTACCAGGCCGACAACTGGTAAATGATGTGTTGCTATACCGAGAAAGCGACTTACTGTCTCTATAAACCACATCTGCACTGCCTCTGATAGGGCCCGATGGAGAGATAAATAAAGCCTCCCTCAGCCTTGCTTCATCAGTCGCTAAATTTAATAACACCGAATTACTGTACAATGACATGGCATTTTCGTTATAAAAAACATTACCTTGGGCATCCATTGTTTCGGATGTTGTATTGTAACTAGCCCTATCAGAGTTTATATGTTGGTCAGCGCGTACAATATCAACATTACCAAAAAAACTGGTCACTTCTTTATCAAAAACTTCTGAATAATCTGCGGTTACATCCATAGGTGCAGTATTTCTTAAATCATCATCTGCTAAATAGGGATTTATAACACGCGCTGAACTATTACAATTTTCCCAAGGATCATACTTTAATTGACTATGTAATTGAGTAAATATTTGCTCTTGTTTATGATTAAAAGTTGCTGCAAATAAACCCGATGACTCTGTATCTGGCTCATTACTCACTAATGCTACTCGAGAGGAAGTACAACTCCATGTTTCATCTTCATCATTTGAGTGACAGCTAAAACCTGGCTGATTTAATTCTGTCGGCGGGGCAGTAATAGCGTGAGTCAGGTTTGCAATTGGGTGTATTTTTTCTTGAGTTTTTATAGCCTTGTTTATCTTTTTTATCGCTTTAACACTTACTTTAGGGACTTCTTTCACAACTGTTTCAGAAGCACAATTCCATTCACCGCCTACAACCTTTTCACAATTCCATGCATTGGTATCTGCGATATTTAATTCTGCATACAAAGAAAGAGAGATAACAACAAAATATTTGTACTGCATAAAGGTTAGTATCAGTAATAGTAGCTTAACGGCTTAAAAATCGGATAAAATAGTCGTTTATTTTACCTTAGTTTATAAAACTGATTGCAATAAACTTTAAATACTCTGACAAACTCATGCCAATAACTGATACACGTGCACAAGCAATCATTGATTGGTTAATAGGCACTGTTAAGCTTAAAATTATTAACTTTGAAATTGCTTCAAGTGATGCAAGTTTTAGACGCTACTTTAGAGTAACGCACCAACAAGGCCAGCACATAGTGATGGATGCGCCACCTGAGAAAGAAAATACGGAACCCTTTATTCGCATAGCCCAACAGCTAAAATCAGCCGGCATTAATGTCCCAGCAATTTATCAACAAAACCAGGCGCAAGGTTTTTTATTACTTGAGGACTTTGGTTGCTGTTGTTTTTTGGATAAACTCAACTCTATCAATGCTACCGAACTCTATCATTCAGCATTTAAAAGTTTACAGCAACTTCAATTCAGCTCTGCTTTATCTCAAGCACAATTACCTTGCTATGATGAGGCATTATTAAATAAAGAACTTAATATATTTTACCAATGGTTCCTGGGGCAATACCTTAACTTATCAATTTCATCCAATACTAAATCATTATTGAATCAGGCTTTAATTAGCTCGGCATTAGAACAACCACAAACCTGTGTACATAGGGATTTCCACTCCAGAAACTTGATGTTTTTAGCTAAAAATTCACCTGGTATCATTGATTTTCAAGATGCCGTTATAGGACCTATCAGCTATGATCTGGTTTCTTTATTACGTGATTGTTATATTGCCTGGCCTGAAGAAGACGTGTTACGCTGGATGACCGAATATTTTCAACAACTCACAAAATCAGGCTTAATTAATACTGACCTCACAACGTTTACCCGCTGGTTTGACTTAATGGGCTTACAACGTCATTTGAAAGCGATTGGCATTTTTTCTCGCTTATACCTCCGCGATAACAAACCAGACTATTTAGCTGATATTCCCAGAACTTTAACTTATATCAGGCATATTTGTAGTAAATACCCTGAACTTGACGAATTTAACCAATTTCTTAATACGTCTATTTTACCCACTTATAAGAATAAAAAATGAAAGCAATGATTTTAGCGGCTGGACGTGGTGAAAGAATGCGTCCGCTAACGGATACAACGCCAAAACCACTACTTTTAGTCGCGGGTAAACCTATTATTCAATATACCATTGAGCAATTAGTTAAAGCTGGATTTACAGAAATAGTTATTAATATTGCACATTTAAGCCAACAAATAAAAGATACCTTAGGTACTGGAAATCAATTGGGCGCAACACTGTTTTATTCTAATGAAGGCAACACCGCTTTAGAAACGGCTGGGGGCATATCTAATGCAATACCACTACTGGGGGAAAGCACCTTTTTAGTTGTTAATGGTGATATTGCAACTGACTATGACTTCAGTCAGCTGCACAATAAAAAAATAGACTTGGCACATTTAATTCTTATTCCAAACCCACCTCACCATCCTGAAGGTGATTTTTATTTATCCACTACTGGGTACGTTTCAGAACACGGGAAGCAAAGTCTAACTTATAGTGGAATAGGCCTGTTTCATCCAAAATTGTTTAAAGACCTAGAACCAGGTATTAATAAACTGGGGCCGTTACTACGAAAATTTTTGTCCAGTAACAAAGTAACAGGTGAAAAATTTAATGGCTTTTGGTTGGATATTGGAACACCTGAGAGGTTACTAGAAATGGAAAGTCACTTAAAACCCTAGCCGCACTAATTTAGAACAATATTTTAAAACTGACTGATGGTTTGGAATAAAAAAACGCCCTCAATCAAGGGAATAAGGGCGTTTTATTTTACAGCTAACAACAAATTGCTTGTTAGTTAGCTACTTTAACTAACTTATGCACAAAGTTAGTATCATCATTTTTACTACAAGTTTTTACTTTATGATGTCTACGATCACCATTTTCTTCATCATCGTTATCTTCATCATCATTTTCTACCGCACAAGGAGGTGCAACAACATCTTTAATATCAATTAACCAAGTTGCATCACCCATACCATTAACAACATCAGCAGTACTCTCAGGGTGTTGAACATTGATAACAAACTGAGTTGGATTAGCAGGGTTAAAAATCATACCTGTATTTTCAGCACCTTTTACTTGTAAGCTCATAAAATGATCCAGTGATTCTGCTACACCATCACCATTAGTGTCACGCATAAACCAGATATCACCACCTGTTTCATGTCCATTTGGCCAATCTTCAACGATATAGATGTTACCTAATGCATCTTGAGCCAAATTATCAGGCGAAGTCACATGAGCTGTTGTAGCAGGGTAGCCAAGGTTTTTCATGGTACTCTCATCAGCGGCTAAACGAACCATTGCTTTACCATGCCCAAGTTCTTCAACTGAATAAACAGCAAGCTCTTCTGTTGCAGTAAAATAAAGAACTTCATGACCATTTTTTAGGTAACCAACTTCTATATCTTCTGGGCGACGATAAGGAGTTGCATTCAGCTCATCAGCTGCCGCACGACCCGCACGACGACCATCTGTCAATTTTTCGTTTGCAAATGGGTCGATAGTAGTCAGAGCATTGCCATTAACATCAGTCATTGCAACCCAAGTTGCTGGGCCAGAACGTTCGGCAGGATTGTTATTTGGATATTTTCCAGCTTTCGCAGACGCATCACCTGTATAGCCATCTACTGACAATACAAATGTTTGTCCTTTACTATAATCACCATGAACTGAAGGGACATATTTATAAATAGAACCTGAACGGTCTTCATCAATAAAATAAATAACACTTCCAGAATGATTTAAACGCAGACCTTCGTGAGATACATTAGGTACATTGGTTAGTTCATTAAGAATAACAGCTTCACCATTAGCAACATCTGCCATAGGGTTAGCAACTTCAAATAAACGCCCTTGACCTGACCATTCTTCAGCAATTAACAAAGTGTGTTTTGGTGTCCATGTAGCAGGGTCTAATGCGCCAAAATCAGCACTCCAATCCCCATCTTTACCCCCCATATCGCCTTTAAAAAGGTTGGTTGCCTTATCAGCCATGATGTCATAGCGTGTCAAACCTGCGCCATATTTTGTTTCATGAGGAATAAAAAGGTAATGACCCGTCGTATCAAAAGCACTCATATCAGTCATTGATGCAACAGAACCAAGGCCTGGGACACGAACAGATGATTGCTCAACATCAGCTTCAATTTCATGAAGGCTGGTCAAGTTTTTATAAGCAACCCCTGCTGGCACTTGCCAAGGTGAATTTTTCTCATTCACATGATTAG
>JAJRUF010000169.1 GCA_024277935.1 Gammaproteobacteria bacterium | reverse complement strand
CTTTATTTTGAGAGGGGCTCATAAATGTCTCCGAAATTGATTGGAGGTCATAGTTTGCCCTTTTTTAACGTAGTTTAGAATGTGTACTTTAATTGACGCTTACACATTTGGAGGTACCTCCTCCTGCCCGATGTTTGCTATCTGGTGGTTGACCTACCTTGCCAGAGTGGGGCTTTCACCCACTGGAATTATCGACCTTGCTCGGCCGCACACCCCTTTGATTGCTTCTTCGTTCCCAGCCACAAATACGTCTGAGCGAAATATCCGTTTGCAACCGATCAAGCAAAACTCGTGTTGTTGACATGTTATAAACCATTTTTGCAACAAAGGCTTTTGCTATAGCAACCCTGTCTTCTGGTGGCCTGCCTGGATAGCCGTAGCTGGAAATAATAAACTCTTCTATCCGTATTATTTCTAATGTGGCAACCAATTCTTGTTGCTTGGCGGTTAATTCCCCTAACTCTTCTGATAGCCACGGACATAATGAAGTTTGAATGCTGTGCCAGCTTTGTGCTAACATATTGTGTAACTTGCTCATTTATATATTATTTTAGATTGTTTTAGAGCCTCTATTTTATCATTTATGAGTAAGTTTTTCTTTTTTTAGCCTGTTTTGCTAAGAATATTCTTCGGTTTGATTAGTTTTGCAAGAGGCTCTTTAGTATTAGTGTTTAAAAAAATGTCATACAGCATCTAATTCTTTGATTAATATTAATCAAAGAATTAAGGTATAAAAACCAAGGAAAAATTATGAAAAAAATAACAAAAACTATAGCTATAATACTTTTATTTGGAATAAGTGTTGCTTCTCAAGCGGCAATACTTGATATTAGTGAATCCACCGGCGGATTTGTTGTATCGGATTCTGCTTATGTAACATTTGGATCGGATATTAACAGCGCAATGCTATTGGAAGACTCGACTTTCGGGCTGACTTATTTGTCTAACGACCCTTCTTTCGGTGATAGTGGTATCTTTATACTTGGAAATATAAGCACTCTGAGCTTTGATTATGATTTTTTTACATCAGGCAGCGATAGTTTTGAAGTCAACCTTTTAGATTCAATAGATGGCTCTTCATTATTTAGTTTTCTATTTGATAGTTCAATTGCGGGGACAGGAAGCTCTATTGGAAATGATGTTTCAATCGATTTAACTGGGCTTGGTGTTTTGAATGGACCGATTGGGCTGGAATTTAACTTGTTTTCAAATATTAACGATAGCAGTTTCGATTCAACTTTAAATATTAGTGATGTGCGCTTAAACACAGCTACTTCGACTGTTCCTGCTCCGCCAACTTTTATTTTACTTGTATTGGGTTTAAGTGCATGGTCTTTTTCAAAAAGACATTCTAAACAGGCTAGAAACTAATGTTTTTTATAGGTAGGATAGTGTTGCTTTTCCTTGCTGTAAGCTGGACTTATTGCAATGCTTCAACAGCTAAGGAAATTAATATAAATCTACTGAAAAAAACCAATAAGTTTACAACTTGGCAAGGCATAGAGCCTGATAAGTGGGCAACATTATGGTTAATAAAACGCTATATTTCACCCGAATCATACTTTTTGTTAGTGCCGCCTAACGCAGAATTACCTAAAAATGCTATTTCTTTTGGTGTGCCTGATACGCCTATTCGGCGTGCAAATAAAACTTCAATGTTTAGACGGCTTCAACAAGCCCTTGCCAATAAGGCACAAGAAATAAAATATATTGATCAAATTATTGATGATATTGAAGTCAATATTTGGGACAAACCCTCGCACCCTCATTCTTTATGGTTTGAAGGCATGTATCGCCAATTACTTGCACGATATAATAGAGATCAAGTACCTGTAGACTGTTACTTATTGTTTTTTGATAACGTAGCGCAACTGGCAATACAGGCTGAAATTTCTGCAAAAGACTACTCAGCAAAACTTTCCTTATTAAAAGAATGTCCTGGGCTAGTGAATCATTCTAGTGAGTTAGTCGAGCAAATAGATCATCTAAATGTATTAAGAGAAATTAGCTCGGGTAAAAAAGTTGTCTTTATTGATACTAGAGAGCAAGCAGAATATGATGAAAACCATCTTCCAGGATCAAAATTATTATTACTGCGCAATGTAAATAAAGAAACCATAAAAGAGTTTTTAACTGCAGATTTAGTTGTTCCTTATTGCGTAAAAGATTTTCGTGGATTTGAAGTCGCTAAAGCGATGAAATTATTAGGCATTAAGCGCGTAGCAACATTGAGTCCAAATGGCTTAAAGGGCTGGATACAAGCAAAACTGCCTTTAGTAATAAAAGGGCTAATAGGTAGTGAGCAAGCCGAAGAAAAATTACTTCAATGTGCAACTGAGCCAATGATTTGCCTTAAAGAGATGATATAATGATAAGAAAACTATTGACCACTTTAAGTCTTATCACTTTTTTTAGTTTACCTGGTGTTATCTGGTATCAAAGTACAGGTGATATATCTATTTATTTTTCTAGCTCTGCACCAGAAGGCCAATGGTTTTATGTGCTATCAAAATTGGCAGGTATGTATACCCTGATGTGCATAGCCTGGCAAATCATTGCAACACTATTAACTCGACTCGATTTCATTCAATTATGTTGGTTGGGGGCAATGCATGCAGTTTTTGGAAGTCTTGTAATCATATTGGCAATAAGTCATGCAACACTGTTTTTTTTAGCGATGTCGCAAAGACAAGGATACCCAGCTTGGACATTATTAGTACCCGATTTTAGCAGCTATTATCATACCTATCTAAGCTTTGGTTTACTGGGGCTAATTACTTTATTAGCTGTATTTGTAACAGGATTGCTACGGTTAAGACAGTCTTCATTAGTTAAAAATTTACATAGCCTCTATTGGCTATTAATCGGTTTTGCTTATATTCATGCGCTATCAATAGGAACCGAGTCTCAGACAAATGCGGGGTTAGTCTTATATATTTCTCTTGGGTTAATAGCTGTGATTTTATGGCTAGTATTCGTAATAAAACAACTCAAAACTAGAGTGATTTTCCAATGACAAAGAGTATAATTCAGAAATGTATTAGTTTGCTCATTTTTCTTCTATTGTGCTTAACAGGCACAGTAGAAGCATCTAGCAAAATCATTAACCAAGGGGTTATGATTGTTGCCTATGATGGGGTTGCTTGGTACCCCTATATACTAGATGTAAATAACAGATGGAATAAAATTAAAGAGATTAAAGATCCCTCAGGTGTAACATGGCAGCCTGAATCAGGTAATTTCTTTGTTAAAGGAAATGATCGAAAACTCTATTTTTTTGATTCAAAAAAACGGTTACTATCACCACTTAAAGTACTAGGTACGAAAGCTGAAAAAAATAATAGTTATACCCAGTTGCACGCATATGAGCAAGGTATAGTTATGGTTAAGCTTGTTGATGGAAAAAGCCGTGACACCCAATTAATAGGGATAGATAATCAATCAAAAATAAAAACCTTGTTAAAACAGGCCTCAGCACAATTTCATCCCTTACGATATAAAAACTACTTGTATTATGCACACGTATCTTGTAGGCTGGAATGCAGTCCACTGATTCAAGAAGTATGGCGTAAAAATTTAATATCAGGAAAAACAGAGCAGCTTTCCTTACTCAATGCAGTAAGCTATCTGCACTCGATAGACGATGCAGGGCACTACGGTTTCCTAAGTTCAAATAAAAATAGCTTTTATCATATAGCACGAATGGATCTTAAACTCTTAATGTAACATGGCTTACAAAAGGACAAGTTACTGATAACTTTCCTAGCATTGCAGGTAATGGGGATTTATATTTTATTCGCCATGCAGCAACAGGCTCAAAATTAATGATGCTTGAAAACAAATACATACAGACCAACAAAATAACAGAACAATCGTATAAGCAAATATCTCTACCAAAAGAGATTCAAAAGGTTCGTTATTTGGAGTTACTTAATTAAATGAAAACGACAGAGGATAAAGCAATTAATACACATTTATCTTTAACACTACTGACAGCGTTAATAATGGGCTTTTCTAATATTACTTTTGCACAAGAACAGGAATCTGCAAAAACCAATATCGTAGCAAACCTAGGGCTATTTAAAAAAAAGAGCTTTGCCCCCATTCGTGGAGAAAGTTTTTTAATTCAAATAACTCTTAACAATCCAGAAAAGCTAAAAAAAGCAGAAATTGAAATTCGATCCAGTGATGATGACTTAATACAAATATTAGTACTCAAAGGATTAAAAGCAAGTCAAAAACACTATGAAATTTTTTGGAATGGTCAAGACAGTACAGGGGAAATTGTACCGAATGAAGCTTATTTCCCCGTTTTAAAGCTGACTTCATTATCAGGTCAAACAGACATCATTGATACCCGTATAAACAGTGGTGGGGAAGAAGTTTTTGATTTTGAAAAAAATATAGGCTCAGGCAGTATTGAATACACTTTGCCTATTGCCAGCCGAATATTAATTAGAGCTGGAATAAAAAACGGCCCTATGCTAAGAACGGTTATAGATTGGGAACCTCGGACAGCTGGTTTTCATGCAGAGCGTTGGAATGGTCAAGACTTAGATAAAACGATTGCCATTGAACAAAACCCTAAATCAAGCTATTTAATTATAGGCTACCAGTTACCTAGTCACAGTATTATCACTTATGCTAATACTAAGGAAAACTACCGAACCTATCGCGAACGTAAAAAACTTCCCATACAGAAACCTAAGTATGGGAAAAGAGAAATAGAACGGGCGGGTAAAACGATTCGGCCAGAATTTTACAATCCAGTTTTACAACAAAAAAGCCCACGAATTAACGTATCTATTTTAGACATAAAAACACGAGAAGAAAAAACCGAGCTATCAGGGTTTGATGAAATTATCACCCAAGTTAAATTACACCCACTAGATGAAATCTATTTAGACCAAGAACGCTATGAAATTAGCTTTTTTGTTGATAATGACTTTATAGCTGAAGAAGAACAAGGCTTTGTACCTTTTACTTGGCGTTGGTCACCAGGAAGACAAGGCATCAAACCAGGCAAGCACGTATTAACCGTTAATGTATCAGGTTATAACGGACAAGTGGGGGTTAAAAATATAGCCTTTACACTACAAGATAAAAAATAAAGTAAAAACTCAGATTAATAAATGGAATAGGCCAGGAGATAAGTAAATGATCGGTTTAACTAAAACAATAATGCCTTTAGCTGTAGCCACCTTTCTGGTAACAGGCATAGCTAACAATTCTGCTCAGGCAGCCAATCACGCACCAGTCTGCAACCAGGCCGTAGCCAGCCCTACTCCAATCTGGCCACCTAATAATAAACTTGTCCCCATTCAAATTACAGGGGTAACAGATCCAGATAATGATGCTGTTACCCTAGAAACCCAATGCATTATGCAAGATGAGCCAGTGACTCGCTCACGTCGAGACCGAATCCGTTTTGATGCCAGCGGACTAGGCACAGACAAACCACAGGTCAAAGCTAAACGCTCAGCCAGCTATGTTACCCTGCCAGATAGAATTAAACACAAAGGCGATGGACGTATTTATAACATCATCTTTAAAGCTACAGATGCACAGGGGGCTAGTTGTATTGGTACCGTTATTGTAAAAGTCCCATTTACCGAAAATGGCACAGCAATAGACAGCGGCGCTCGGTTCCCATCTGTTCCAAATGGCACAAACTGTGATGGTGGACCCACTAACAATGCACCCACAATAGATTCAACACCCATACTAGACGCTGAAGTAGGTACCCCTTATCAATATACAGTGACAGGCCAGGATGTTGAAATAGGTCCACTGATATTCAGCTTAGAACAAGCCCCAGCAGGTGCAACCATCAATCCAGACACAGGCCAAATCCAATGGGTACCCTTATCAAACCAAGAAGGTAGCCAAGCTTTTATGGTTAAGCTCACCGACAGTGAAGGTCTAAGTGCAAGCCAAGCCTATGACGTTATCGTACAAAAACGTCCCGAAGAACTTGCCGTTACTATCGTCGCCAACCCAAGCACAGGCACCTCACCGTTACAAGTCAGGTTTAGTTCAGTCGTTAACAACAACAATATCGTTTTTACCAATTATGCCTGGGACTTTACCAGCGATGGACGCAACGATGTATCAGATACCTTTGGAGCCCCTAAAACTTACACCTATACTGGTAATCCAGGCGATATCTTTACCGCAACCTTAACCGTTACCCTAGCAGAAGGTGATCCGTTGGTTGCTACTAAAACCATTATTATTGAAAACCAGCCACCGCAAGTCCAAGTTTCAAGCAGCACCACCAATGGACACGCACCATTAAGCGTCAGCTATACGGTGACAGCACAAGACCCACAAGGCATAGCTGAAATCAGCATAGACTATGAGGGTGATGGCGTATTTGATGCGACTCAAGCAGGCAATGCAAGCACATCAAGTAGCTGGACATTTCAGACAAACTACAGCAACGAAGGAAACTATCTAGCCAAAGTTAAAGTTATAGATACTTTTGGAGCAGAAACCCTCATTACCAACAGTGCTATTACCGTTGATGTAAACAACGCGTTAGACCCAACTGTAGAATTAACCGCCAGCCCATTAATAGGTAATAGCCCATTAGCTGTCACCCTAACCGCCACAGCCAGTCTGTTTGATGGTAGCAGTATCAGTCAATGGAAATGGGATCTTGATGGCGATGGAAATTACGAAACCACAGGTGGCACAGCAGCAACAGACAGCCAAAGTACCAGCTACCAAGGCGTAGACTATTACTACCCCTCAGTAGAAGTCACCACCCATAGTGGACGCAAAGTAAAAGCCTCAGTGCGCATAGAAACACGATCCAACGCAAAACCAACACTGAGCATCCCCAACAGCACAGACACTATTAATACCGATGCCAGCGAAATAGCCACCATTAATATAACCTTGCCTAGCCAAACAGAACTAGAACTGTGGATGGAAAATGCAGCAGGCGTAAGAGTTAAAACCATACAAGCAAAACAGCTGACCGATGCAGGCAATTATGTGTTCAATTGGGATGGCACAAACCAGCAAAATGAAATAGTCGCAGAAGGTGACTACTACGTGGTCTTAGGTTACAAACAGCTTGGAATAAATAAAGAAATAGACCTAAGAACGAGCACAGGCGGAACACTTAGCTACTACCGGCGCCCCTCTTCAAACCCACGCCAATTTAATCGACTAGAAAGTCCACTAGTGATTAACTACGCAGTAGACGAACCCGCCGAAGTCAGTTTCTTCTGGCAAATATCTTTTGGCGCAAGACTCATGACCTTGATGGAGCATGAACGTATGGGACGGGGACAATACAGTCTTTATTGGAATGCAGAATACCCCTCAGGTGAAAAAGTATCGGATAGCCTAAACACCTTAATGCCAGGGATCGTCCGCTATGCATTACCCAACAATGTTATCTTCGTAAAATCCATGCCACGCATAGAACATTACTTACTTAAATCAACCATCATGGCAGACCCCCGAAGAGAAACCCTCGACTTTGACATTACTCTGAGCAAAAAAGGCACCATAGAACTGGTCGTTTCAGACATGGATAAAGGGATAGACGTTGCCACTCGGGTTTACCCAAATCTAAGCGGCGGACAACATATATTAAGCTGGGATGGAAAAAATAACAATGAGCAACTGCTCGCCCCTGGAGATTACCGCATGGGCGTAAGGTCGGTCGATAAGCAGGGTAGCAGAAGCTTATTCTGGTATCGCACCCAACGTATCAACTACTAAGAGGCATAAACATGAAATCAATTATCATCTTTACACTCCTGATGATATCCACCAGCCTATCAGCAAACGATACACCTATTGTCCGGTTTATCAATGCACAAACCGCCATGCTACAAGCCCAGGTAGACCAGCTTAAAT
>JAJRUF010000168.1 GCA_024277935.1 Gammaproteobacteria bacterium | reverse complement strand
ACTGAAACAGATGAAATGCTTAAAATCAGAGTGTTAAATATTTCTAAAAAAGAAGTAGGTAAAACGCTGAAAAAATTTAAAGGGACTGCCTGGGATCAAAGCCCACTTTTCAAAAAACTATATGAAGAAGAGTATGGCACTTTTGGTGGAGAACCTTTCGGTTGCCTAGTGGGTGATTATCATTTTGATCATTCTCCTCAAGACGTTGAGTTATTAACCCAAATTTCAAAAATTTCAGCCGCTTCTCATGCGCCATTTATTACAGGCTTGGCTCCAACAACTTTACAGATGGATTCTTGGAGTGAACTGGCGAATCCTCGTGACTTAACTAAAATATTTTCCACACCTGAATATGCATCATGGCGTTCTTTAAGAGAGTCTGATGATTCTAAATATTTAGGTTTAGCTATGCCACGGTTTCTGTCTCGTCTGCCTTATGGGGCTGCGACAGATCCAGTGGAAGAGTTTGATTTTGAAGAAGATACTGAAGCAGCAAATAGTGCCAACTACACTTGGTCAAATGCGGCTTATGCAATGGCAACCAATATCAACCGATCTTTTAAACTCTATGGTTGGTGTTCGCAAATTAGAGGTATTGAATCAGGAGGAGCAGTAGAAGGCCTACCTGTGCATACCTTTCCTACTGATGATGGCGGTGTGGATATGAAATGCCCTACTGAAATAGCCATTACTGATCGTCGTGAAGCAGAATTGGCCAAAGCAGGTTTTATGCCTTTATTGCATAAAAAGAACTCTGATTTTGCTGCTTTTATTGGTGCACAATCACTGCATAAACCGGCAGAATATGATGACCCAGATGCAACAGCTAATGCTAATCTAGCAGCTCGTTTGCCGTATTTATTTGCTACTTGCCGTTTTGCGCATTATTTAAAATGTATTGTCCGTGACAAAGTGGGTTCATTTAAAGAACGTGAGGATATGGAATCATGGTTAAACACATGGATTAGTCAATATGTATTATCTAATCCAGCAGTAGCATCAGATAAAGATAAGGCAAGAAGACCTTTAGCCGGTGCTGAAGTTGTGGTAGAAGAAGTGGAAGGAAATCCTGGTTATTATCAATCAAAATTCTTTCTTAGACCTCATTATCAGTTAGAGGGCTTAACTGTATCATTGAGGTTAACATCCAAGCTACCTTCTCAAAAAGGATAGTTATTTAATTTTTAGTTAGGAGAATATTATGATTTTAATGAAATTTGCAACAGAAATAAAAGGTGATAGTACAGTTGCTGGTCATGAGGACTGGATTACTGTCGACTCTTTACAATTCGGTGTGGGCCGGTCTATATCAAGTAGTGGTGGAAGTATTGATCGTGAAACCAGTAACCCTTCCTTTTCAGAAGTGTCAATTGCCAAGTCTATGGATAAGGCATCAACTGAGTTAATGATACAAGCAACTTGCGGAAAAAGTTTAGGTAAATGTGAAATTCATTTTGTTCAAACTGGTGGCGGAGATGTTAAAGACCAAGTCTATTTAAAATATGAATTGTCTGAATGTATTGTAAGTTCCTATAGTGTTTCCAGCGGAGGTGAAAGGCCTACGGAAAGTATTAGTTTGTCCTTTACTCAAATCAAAACGCAATATACACGCTTTAAAGATGGTAAAGCTGTTGAGAGTGGCGATGAGAAAGGCTGGGATTTACAGAAAAACCAAACAATATAGTTTTATTACTTGGTGGAGGGTGAAAAACTCCCTCCATCATATATATTAAATTTAGGGGAAGGGTAGTGGATATCTCAGAACTTATTAAACAGGGATTACTTGTGGATGCACTGCAGACAGTTCAGCAACAAGTAAGGTCTAATCCTGCAGATCCAAAATTGAGGGTGCTACTCTGCCAGTTACAACTAATACTAGGGCAATGGGACAAAGCCAGAACACAATTAGATGTGTTAAAGGAACTAGATTCTATGTCTCAATTTATGGTACAGACCTACCAACAAGTATTAGCTTGTGAAGATATAAGACGAGATGTTTTTGCAGGTAATAGAAAACCTATTGTATTTGGTGAGCCTGAACCGTGGATTGCTTTATTACTAGAAGCATTACGTATTGAAATTGAGGGTAAGGTTGAAGTAGCTAGTAAATTAAGAGCGGAGGCATTAGAGCAAGCAACCGTAATATCAGGAACTATTGATAATGACCCTTTTGCTTGGATTGCTGATGCTGATAGTCGTCTTGGCCCAATGCTAGAAGCTATTGTTAATGGACAATACTATTGGGTACCTTTTCATCGTTTATCATTAATCCAACTGACTGCACCGGAGGATTTAAGAGATTTTGCCTGGTTGCCTGCACAATTTGTTTGGGCGAATGGCGGTGAGGCATTTGGGTTTATTCCCAGCAGATATTCAGGGTCTGAAGATTCCCCAGATTCATTTATTCAATTAGCTAGAAAAACACAGTGGCTGGAAATATCACCAGAAAGTTATAAAGGATTAGGGCAACGTATGATGACAACAGATAAAAATGATTACCCACTACTGGATATTAGAGAAATTAAATTTAATTCAAATACTGAGTAAATGAGTTAATTTATGGCTGAATTAACACCAACAGAACGTCTACAGCCTTCATTACTTGATAGGCTAACCGATGATGAGCCACACTCTCAGCAAGAATCTAGAGATAAACGTGTGTTATCCATGCATAGGTTAAGACAGTCAGTTTTAAGAGATGTATCCTGGTTATTAAATGCTGACTCAATGGAATCTGTTGTAGATTTAACTGATTATCCTGAGGTAGCTAAATCAGTTTTAAATTATGGTATTAAAGATTTAGCGGGTAGAACGGTGTCGGGCACTAATTTAAGCTCTATTCAGAAGGCAATTAAGCAAGCTATAAATGTTTATGAACCCCGTATATTCCCTAACAGTTTAAGCGTACAAGTTTTTTCATCTGATGAAATGAATCATCAAGCATTAAGTTTTGATATTGAGGCAAATTTATGGGCGCAACCCTTACCATTACATCTTTATTTACGCACAGAAATTAATACGATTACAGGTGATATTAATTTACGTGATATGGATGGCTAACAATGGACCCTAAGTTATTAAGTTATTACAACACTGAGTTACATCACTTACGTGAAATGGGAGGTGAGTTTGCTAAAGAATTTCCTAAAATTGCAGCACGACTAGGTATGGATGGTTTTGAATGTGCTGATCCTTATGTAGAAAGATTACTAGAAGGGTTTGCCTTTTTGGCAGCCAGAGTACAATTAAAAGTAGATGCAGAATTCCCTCGGTTCACTCAGCATTTACTGGATATGATCTATCCAAATTATAATGAACCTATCCCATCAATGACGGTTGTCCAATTTCATGCTGATTTAGCAGAAGGCTCTCTTGCAGAAGGCTTTACCATAGAACGGCATACTGTTTTGCGCAGTCAAATGGGTAAAGGTGAGCAAACAGCTTGTGAATATAGAACAGCTCATAATATTGATTTATGGCCTATAGAAATAACGGAAGCGGAGTACTTACCCAGTATTGGTGCAGTGGTTAATTTGGGTGTGCCAAGCTTAAGTGATTTAAAAGCAGGAATTCGCTTGCGGTTAAAAACCACAGCAGGCCTTAACTTTAATGAATTAAATTTAGATTCACTACCCATCTATTTAAGAGGGGGAGGTGAGTTGCCGATGTATTTGTATGAGCAATTAATCGCTAATTCATTTGCTGTCTGTGTGCAAGGTACAGAAAAACCCGTTGAGCATCAATATATTATTAAAGAACAAGCCATTAGGCGATGTGGTTTTTTGGATGATCAGGCTTTATTGGCTTATTCTCCTCGTTCATTTCAGGGCTATCGGTTGTTACAAGAATATTTTGCTTTCCCGGAGCGATTTATGTTTGCTGAATTTGCTGGGCTTAAGCAAGCAATTAAAGGCTGCGATTCAGATCAGTTAGATATTATTGTGATGCTTAATCGAAGCCATGCTAAATTAATTAATGCGGTAGAGGTCTCTCAATTTGCATTATTTTGTACACCAGCAATTAATTTATTTCCAAAACGTGTCGACCGGGTTCATGTTAATCAAAAATTATCTGAATTTCATGTAGTCCCTGATCGCTCTCGACCAATGGATTATGAGGTTTGTCAAATAACCGAAGTAACAGGCATTGGTGATGATACAAGTAAAGATGAAGAACACCCCTTTTTACCTTTTTATCATTTTAATGAGAGCAGAGACTATTCCACTCAAATGGCCTATTATGCCTTGCATAGGCAGCAAAGACTGATGTCTTCAAGGCAAAAACGTCAAGGTCCAAGGTCAAGTTATATTGGTAATGAGGTTTTTATTTCCTTAGTTGATGCAAATGAAGCACCTTACAGTCAGGATTTAAGGCAATTAAGTATAAAAACTTTATGCAGTAATAGAGATTTACCCTTACAAATGCCTGTAGGAGGGGGTAAAAGTGATTTTTCTATGCAAAAAGGTGCACCTGTTTTAAGTATTCGAAGTATTGCAGGTCCTACTAAACCAAGGCCATCAAATGCAAATGCTGGCACAGCCTGGCATTTAATCAGTCATCTATCGTTAAATTATTTAACATTAGTCGATAATAATGCAAAAGAAGGCGCATCAGCTCTACGAAGTTTATTGAAAATTTATGGGGAATATAGCGATGCATCTATCGCTAAACAAATTGAGGGTTTGTTATCGGTAACATCTAACTCAATTGTTAGGCGGATCAATTCAGAAGGGCCTATAGTCTTCGGCCGAGGGCTTGAAATAACACTGACATTTGAAGAAGCTGCTTTTGAAGGGAGTGGTGTTTTTTTACTGGGAGCGGTGATGGAGCAGTTTTTATCTCGCTATGTATCAATTAATTCGTTTACCGAAACCGTGATTGTATCGACGGATAGAGGAGAAGTTATCAGATGGCCGGCGAGAATAGGGACAAGAGAAACGATCTAGAACTTAGGTTGAAAGATAAACCATATAAACTCGGTTTTTTTCATGCTTTGCGTTTAATTGAATGTGCACACAATGAAAAACCATTAATTGGACAATCAAAGCGCCCTGTTGATGATGCGGTACGTTTTTCTCAAGAAGTGACTTTAGCTTTTCAAACCTCGACAATTAGCCAATATATTCCGGCAAAAGAGGGGCATGCAGCCAGATTAAGTGAATACTTTCTGGGTTTGTTTGGCCCGGATGGGCCTATGCCATTACATATTACAGAATATGTAAAAAGTAGAATGCATAACAACCATGATTATACTCAGGCACGCTTTGCCGATATATTTCATCACCGAATGATAAGTTTATTTTATCGAGCAAGGGCTAATACAGAACCTACTTTTAATTTTGATAGACCCGATAATGACAGGTTTTCAAATTATACTGGGTCCTTATTGGGTATAGGTGATACTACCTTATTACAAAGAGATGCAATGCCTGATTTGGCTAAACTACATTATGCTGGACATTTATCAAATCATGCTAAAAATGCAGATGGGTTAAAGGCAATTATTGAGGATTTTTTTAAATTGCCTGTTAGCCTTAAAGAATTTATAGGTGAATGGTTAGAAATACAAGCTTCTGATTTATCAAGGTTAGGTAGATCACCTTTAAGCTGTTCATTAGGATTATCTACGGTACTAGGAAGCCGCGTTTGGGGGTGTCAAAACAAGTTTCGGTTGATTTTTGGGCCATTAACCCTGCAACAGTATGAGAGTTTATTGCCATCAGGGAAACGGTTGAAAAAATTAGTGGCTATTGTAAAAAACTATATTGGCTTGGAAATGGTCTGGGACATAAATCTTATTCTTAAATCGGAAGAAATTAAAGGTATTCGTCTTGGTGGAAGTGGACGTTTAGGCTGGACAAGTTGGCTAGGGTTAAGAACATCGTTAAAAGATGCTAATCCAGTGGTGTTAAACCTGTAAATTAAATTTAACCTTTAAAAGAAAAATAAATCAAGAGGGATTGTAATGTCAGAAATTAGTAGAGTTGCCTTATTTGGGAAACTAAATAGTGTTTGTTATAAAGGTATAGAAAGTGCCACTGTATTTTGTAAAATGCGTGGCAATCCCTATGT
>JAJRUF010000167.1 GCA_024277935.1 Gammaproteobacteria bacterium | reverse complement strand
TGCCCGCCTTATTAACTAAATCACTGCTCCATAATTTTCCATCACTCAACGTAGGTGCTTTAAATAGATAAGCCTGATTTTTTAAGTTATCGAGCTGAAAATCTGCAAAACCTGAAGCATCAGTAGAGGCATAAGTCAGCCAACTAATTGAACCATCCTTATTATGTTTATAAGCATAAATTTTATGGTTTGCAATGGGGCTGTTTGTTTGGCCGTTAATGGCTTTAACGCGAACATTACCGACTTTAAAAGCGAACTTCCCCGTAGCAGTAATTTGACCTGAGTAAATAGCACGAGAGCCATATTTTGGAAGCGTTCTTAGCTCATAATTAGTATTACTGCCTAAGCCCGGTAAATCAAGTGTTAATAATCCATTACTATCTGTATTTATTGTTCTTAAACCCTTCCGAGAACCATTATTTAAGAGTTGGTAGAGAGTAACAGCCTGGTTAACAAGGGGTTTATTATCAATGCCACTCGTTACTGTAACATTTAACAGCTTATTTCCTACTTTAAATATTGATAGCCCTGTAGATGTAATAAGCTTACTTTTCTTTACCCTGCCATCAAAAATACTTTTTGATTTGAGGAAATAATGTTGGCCTTGTTCAAGACCTATTAACGTCATTAATACAGTGCCTTGATCATCTGAAGTAAATGACCGAACTCTTTGTTCAGTTCCATCAATCAATTGTTTGTATAAAGTGACTGAATGGTTAGAGAGTATTTCCTCCGTTGCTCCACTGACTAAAGTGATAGAAACATTATGATTTGCAGCATAAATATTGTGAGTGAATAATATTAGAATTAGAAAAAAGCTGTTTATGAAAAAAGGAATACTTTGATTTGTTAATGCCTTTGTATGCATGGCGCTGTCCTAAGATAAAAATAAAGCATGTGGTAAATACTAGTCTTTTAATTTTTTTTGAATGCGTAATAGCTCTCAACTTTTGTATTTAATTTTGATGTGTTGATATTTTTTATGTTTCTGTGAGCTAGCTTAGTAAAAAGTAAGGGTAAGCAAGTATTAAGCCATTAGAAGTATTTTTTACCTACTTTGTAACTATATGATATTTAAATATAGTTAAATTACTTTAGTGGATATATTAATTTGAGAAACAGTAAAAGAGGTGGCTTTATAAAATATTGTCTTGAGATTCGCGTTGTGTCTTGGTAACCCGACAACCAATACCCTGATGAATAACAAAGGTGTAGGGGGAGCGACATTGCAAAAATGATAGTGTTGACAGGTCTGTTCGTCTTCATTCCACGACAGACTCTATCACTCATCAATAGGAGGTTGTGAACTTCGCTCAATAATATGCTTAAAGTTCCCAAAAAGAGATTCGATAATATAACTACTGACTCCCTTACCCCTTTGTTGTTGCCTTACAAAGGTTCACTTTCGTTTAGGTGATCGATTTGGCTAGAGCTTTTTTGACAGCTACGGAAAGTGGAAGGCAGATACTACAGGAGTAAAAAATATCTGTCAGATTCCGTATTAGCTCCCAATAACCGTGCTTCCTTAGTCAGTTAGCTGACTATCATGCAACCACACCGCTATCGCTCCGTTTCCTTAATTTTCAGCGAAAACCAATACTTACGCAGCTTCTAAAGCCCCCATCTTCTTGTGAATTCGCACCTGCTTGTTAATGATTTAAAATATCCAGCTGTTTATTGTAAACAGTCGTTTTTATCCCCATAAACCCCAGCACTGTATGAAAGATATTATCATGGCTATATCTATCTGCCTTTCTTGATCTGAGTAATGTTTTATTTACTTTAAACCCCTTACCAAACCACATAACTGCTGGCACATGAATTTGCGCCTCAGGTGCCATAATATAAGGCAATCCATGTAGATATATCCCCCCTTCACCCAGCGACTCACCATGATCGCTCATATAAAACATAGCTGTTTTAAATTCTGGCGAATTTTGCTTTAATAAAGAAATGACTTTTGATAAGAAATAATCAGTATATAAAATAGCATTATCATAAGCATTATTAATTTCTTCTATGCGACAGTCACCTAATTGATTAGTCTTACAAACAGGTTTAAACCGCTCAAAATCTTTTGGGTATCTTTTATAATAAGCAGGGCCGTGATTACCCATTTGGTGTAACACAATAAAAATATCACCTTTTTTGTTTTGGTTAATATAATCCTGCAAATCAACTAACATACCAACATCTCGGCACTCTGGGTTACAAATAGTATTTTTATCCTTTCCTTTATAACTTTCATACGGCACTCTTAAAGCGACACCTTTTGAATCTGAGTTATTATCGCGCCAAAGTACATTAACACCCGCATGTTTTAATACATCCAACAAATTTTCATACCGTGCTGCTTTTTCAACACTAAATTCATTTTTAGCTAAATGAGAAAACATACAGGGAACAGAAGTCGCTGTTGCCGTACCACAAGAATAAAAATCAGGAAAACTAATAACCTTTTCTTTCTCCAAATATGCGTTTGTTTTTTTACCATACCCATTAAGTGAAAATCTGTCCGCTCTGGCCGTTTCACCGACCACTAAGATAACTAACTCTCGGCCTGTTCTAGTTGCAGAAATTTTGGCATCCAAACCAAGTGGTATAATGGGTGCATTGCTATCAACCTTAAACTTTTTACTGACATATTTAATCGCTGAGAAAATGTAATAAGTAGGGTTAGTGTAATACCTTAAAGGTTTATGCTCTCTTATAAAAGAAGCATAAAAATCACTTGAAGGCAAGGCAACTGCAACTGCAATTAGTAAACAAATAATAATTCTTTTAATACCAGAAAATAACTCTGTACTAAATGGCTGGTAAATAATGTGTACTTTATAAATATAAATTGAAGGCAGAATACCAAAAAAGATAAGGTATAAAAATAACTTAAGGCTCATTAAATCCAGAGCTTCTGCAACATCTGTTTTAACCAAATTATCAATCATGCTGTCATCAATAACGACTCCATAAATATCCATAAAATAACTGCTTAATGAAGTAACTATTAAGAAGAATATTATTACTGGCTTAGTCGTGTACTTTGAGCAAAGTAAACTCAACAAAATAACAATGCCATTAAACAAGACTACGACTAAAGAAGCTAAAAATGCAATATTTTTTAACTCGAATGGATAGACAGTTAAAACATTTTTATAAAATGAAAAATTACTGCAAATAATAAAAAATATTGCTACAGTAAGAATTAACTGCGTTTTACTAATTTTTTTAATAAATTTCAAAAAACTGACCCTAATTTAATATTAATACAATATCGATTTATTGCTCATAATCTTGACAGGAATTACCCCTATACTCATACTGCTAGGTAGGATGTGCTGAGGAACGAAGCGCATCGTTTGCAGCTGATGCGCTTCCTATCGTCAGCACATCTTCCCCTTAATGACCTTTGAATACCTGCAATCGTTATTACAACTCTCTAGTGGCACTAAAATTAATATCAGGCCAACGTTCTTCAGTCAGTTGCAAATTAACTCGACTCGTTGCAAGATAAACTAAATACCCTCCCCCATCTACCGCTAAATTATCATGGGCCTTAACCTTAAACTCTTCCAATTTCTTGGCATCATCAGAATTCACCCAGCGTACAGTATTAACACCAACATTATCATACACACACTCAACATTGTATTCACTTTTAAGCCTATGGGCCGTAACATCAAACTGCAACACACCAATAGCACCTAAAATTAAATCATTATTTTTTAAAGGTTTAAAGAGCTGCGTTGCACCCTCTTCAGTTAATTGAACCAAACCTTTTTGTAATGCTTTTGCCCTTAAGGGATCTTTTAAAATAACTCGACGGAATAATTCTGGTGCAAAAAATGGAATACCGCCAAACTTTAACACTTCACCCTGGGTAAAGGTATCACCAACGGTTATCGTTCCGTGGTTATGTAAACCAATAATATCGCCTGAATAGGCAATCTCAACACTTTTACGGGTATCCGCCTGAAAAGTAATCGCATTACTCACTTGAATATTTTTAGCCAAGCGGACATGGTTTACTTTCATTCCTTTATCAAAGACTCCCGAGCAAACACGTAAAAATGCAACTCTATCTCTATGCGAAGGGTCCATATTAGCTTGAACTTTAAAAACAAAACCAGAAAATTTACTTTCTTCAGGAGATACTTCACGCTGTTCAGCCATTCTAGGTTTTGGAGCAGGTGCATATTCAGCAAAAGCATCTAATAATTCAATAATGCCAAAATTATTAATAGCAGAGCCAAAAAAAACAGGGGTTAAATCACCTGCTAAATATTCATCTAAATCAAACTCATGGCTTGCACCTTGTACCAGTTCAATTTCTTCTCTTAGCTCTTCAGCCTGTTCACCCAGCAATTCATCAAGCTTCGAGTTATCTAGCCCTTTAATAACTTCTGCTTTAACAATTCGACCTGCATGTTGGGCACTGAATAGTAACACCTCATCTTTATATAGATGATAAACCCCTTTAAACCGTTTACCCATACCAATAGGCCAGGTCATAGGTGCACATTTAATACCCAAAACAGATTCAACTTCATCCAACAATTCAATAGGCTCCTTGCCTTCCCTATCAAGCTTGTTGATAAAGGTTAATATAGGCGTGGTTCTTAGACGACAAACCTCCATTAATTTAATGGTTCTATTTTCAACCCCTTTTGCTACGTCAATAACCATTAACGCAGAGTCAACAGCTGTTAGCGTTCTATAAGTATCTTCTGAAAAGTCCTCATGCCCTGGTGTGTCAAGTAAATTTAAAACGCAATTATTATGTTCAAACTGCATCACTGAGGTTGTTACTGAAATACCCCGCTCTTTTTCCATTTCCATCCAGTCAGAAGTAGCATGGCGAGCGGCTTTACGCCCTTTTACAGATCCTGCTAACTGAATAGCACCACCAAAAAGCAATAGTTTTTCGGTAATGGTTGTTTTTCCTGCATCAGGGTGGGAAATAATAGCAAAAGTGCGGCGACGCTGCATTTCTGTGAGTAATTCTGACATTCTTCAACTAATCTACTGATCTAAAATAACCGCGAATTATAACTTATTATATAAATCCAAGTATTTCTAATATAATTAGTCGCATCATTAACAAAAGGAATCATTATGAACTTTATCTTTCGCAGTTTTCTTGCTTTATCTATTTTGTCTTTAACAGCATGTTCTAGTTTGTATTATAGTGGACTGGAGAGTATAGGTATTCCCAAGCGGGAATTAATGATTCACCGGGTTGAAAAAGCGCGTGATACTCAGGAAGAAACCAAGGAACAATTCAAATCTGCTCTTGCACAATTTACTGCCGTCACAAACTTTAACGGTGGTGATTTAGAAAAAACCTATAATAAGCTCAATGATGAATACGAAGACAGCGTATCACAGGCAAAATTAGTTAGAAAACGTATTGACGATATAAAAGATGTATCTCAAGCTTTATTTGATGAGTGGAAAGGTGAAATTGGCCAATACAGCAGCACATCCTTAAAACGTAACAGCCAAAGGCAGCTTAATTCGACAAAACGTCAATATAAACAACTTATTCAAGCAATGGAACGCGCTGAAGCCAAATTAGAACCTGTTTTAGCTGTATTTAAAGACCAGGTACTTTATTTAAAACATAATTTAAATGCTAGAGCCATCTCTTCCCTTAAAAATGAATTAACAGGTATTCAATCAGATGTTTCAAGCTTAATAACGGCAATGGAAAAGTCTATTAACGAAGCAAATACTTTTATTAACTCTATGGAGAATAAATAACCCGATATTTATTCATCACTTTAGTCTGGTAGAGACAAGGCGAGACACCCCTTGCCTCTACAGCATGGTGCCAAATAAACTTTTAATTTCTTAAATGCCCATTGCCATAAACCACCCATTTATAACTGGTTAATTCATCTGGCCCAACAGGGCCACGAGCATGTAACTTATCTGTACTAATACCAATAACAGAGCCCAAACCATAATCGCCACCGCCTGACAGTCTGGTCGAAGCATTGATTAGTACTGATGCAGAATCAACTTGCTGTTCAAATTGTTGTGCCATTTTTAAGTTTTGCGTCACTATACCGTCAGTATGGCCAGACCCATATTTATTAATATGCCTAATTGCCTCATCAATTCCATCAACTATTTTTATAGAAAGAATCGGTGCTAAATATTCACAACTCCAGTCTTCTTCTGTCGCCAAAAATATATCCGCTAAAATTTTTTGGGTTTGTATACAACCTAAAATTTTGATTTTATTCAAATCAAATGCAACTTTTAGATGCGGCAAAATATTTTCAGCACACTTTTTGTCAATCAATAAGGTTTCTAAGGCATTACAAACTTGAATACTTTGGCATTTAGAGTTAATAACTATTTCTATGGCTTGTGTTAAATCAGCATCATCAGCAATATACTGATGACAAATTCCATCATAATGTTTGATAACAGGAATTCTAGTCCCTTTGGCAATTCTCTCAATTAAACCTTTTCCACCACGAGGCACTAATACATCAATATATTTATCCATTTTTAAAAGCTCGCCCACTGCATCATGACCAGGTGCACGGATAATCTGTATTGCATGGGCTGGAAGACCTGCAGCAACAGCACCTTTAATCATGGCATCAGCCAATACAGTATTAGTTTGAATGCTTTCCGAACCACCACGTAAAATAAGCGCATTACCACTTTTAATACAAACACCCGCTGCATCGGTTGTTACATTAGGCCTTGACTCATAAATAATACCGACAACACCTAGCGGAACAGTTTTCTTGAACACCTTTAAACCAACGGGGTTGGTATGACCTTCAAGCACTCGGTTTAAAGGATCTGGACGTTGTGCCACCCCTCTTAGTCGGGAAAGCATATATTGAAAAACTTTATCAGTAATAGCCAAGCGTTTAACCATTGCAGCTGACTGCTGTTCTTGCTCGGCTTTTAAAACTTCCCGTGCATTTATATCAAAAACTTGCTGCTTAGCTGACTCTAGTGCATCAGCCATATTTGTAAGAGCAAGGTTTCTCATACTTTCAGAAGTTGAAGCCAGTTCCTTAGCAGCCATACTACTTTGCTTAGCAATAGCTTCAATATCGTTAAAATTCATATCTTCTCGTTCCAATGCCATGCTGTGCATTAATTTTTTGAAAGTGGAACTTTAGCGCCCCCCTCTATTCCTATAGCGGATTGAAGTCCGCTCTACAGCTTATAAACTGTAATTTATTAATATTACATATTTTATATCCTTACAAAATAAGGCAATATAATTAACGCAAAACCAAGCAGTAAGACCAAATATAAACTTGATACAAAATACGGAAATATAAAAAGACCCACTCCCGAAACCAAGGGGACAATTGCTTTTTGCTTTTTGCCATAAGAAAAAAAACCCAAGCCTATTGCACCAAATAACATTTCCCAAATAAGTATTGTACTATCCATTTTAAACACCTTAAAACTAACAAAGTTAAATACAGTTTAGTCGTAAATTCCATTTTTGGTTTTTCTGTATTGTGACAATTTGTCCCACAAATACCTTAATACAGTATGTTATAATTTCAGATTAGTATATAACATCGTATTAAAATACGTTTTTCAAGGAAAATATATGACAATTGACGTTTATCTATCAATTTTTACTTTAATGTTCTTCTCCTTAGGCATTAATCTCCTGGCCTTAAAAACACGTATCCCTTATACAGTTTTATTAGTGATTGGTGGATCATTATTAATTCCTCTATCTAAAGTTAAGTTATTTTCATTTGTCACCAGTTTTCAACTCACACCTGAATCATTATTTTTTGTTTTTCTACCCATTCTTATTTTTGAATCTGCCTATAACATTAAGATCAGAAATATTATGGAAAATAAATTTGCCATCAGTATGTTAGCGATTGTTGGCTTACTTATCTCAACTTTTTTAATCGGCTTTATTGGTCACTGGTGTTTTGGTTTGTTAGGTTACGATGTTCCACTTTTAGTGACCTTATTATTTGGTGCCATTATTTCCGCAACTGACCCGGTTGCCGTGTTATCTCTATTTAAAGAATACGGGGCTCCTCACAGGTTAACCTTAATATTTGAAGGGGAAAGTTTATTTAATGATGGTACCGCTTTTGCTGTTTTTTTAGTGTTTCTAGGTATCATACAACATGGTTTTCATGGTACTGAAACTATATTGGAGGGTGTTTTCTCATTCAGCACAATGATTTTAGGGGGTGGTTTCTTTGGCTTGTTTATGGGGCTTTTGTTTTCTAAACTCATCGAGTGGGTAAAAGGTAACGAACACCTTGAGATTACCTTAACCCTGCTAGTGGCTCATTTTACCTTCCTATTAACAGAAGTTCTTTCAGAAAAACTGATTATTTATGATCATCCTATTCATTTATCTTCAATTATCGCAACGCTCACATCTTCTATTGTTTTAGGTAACTTTGGCCGCTACAAAATGTCACCGGGCGTTGAAGAATATATGGAAAAGTTCTGGAGCTATTTTGCTTTTCTAGCTAACTCCCTAGTATTTATTTTAATGGGGCTGTTATTCGCCAGTTTATCCATCTCGATTCATGTCGCAATATTCCCGATTATGTTAACGATTGTATTAGTTGCTGTTGCCAGAGCTATATCAATTTATTTATCAATTGGCATGGCCAATCTAAATAAATCAGAAGAAGATATTCCTATGAGCTGGCAACATCTGCTTTCCTGGGGGAGTTTACGAGGTGCTATTGCCGTCGTTATGGTGATGCTGATACCCAATGACCTTTCGCTACCAAACTGGAATTACGATTTTTCTATTAAAGAATTCATTACCGCCATTACCATTGGTAGTATTTACTTTACTCTTTTAATTAAGGCCACAACCATTGGTAAAGTCATCCGCTGGCTTAAAATTGATGCTTTATTTCCTCACGAAGAAATTGGTTTTTACAAAAGTCAGGCACTTATTTACCAAACTTTAAAAGCAAAAACACTGCAACTCTCAGAACATAAAGATATTAACCCAGAGCAATACCAAACCTTAACCAGCAAATATCACACGCTATATCAAAAAGTGTGCCAGCAATGTCAAGATCAAAACAAAGACCCCAGCCATGTCGCTGAAAGTATGATATTAATTTACACTTTGGCTGTACAAAAAAGTGAATTAAAAGAAATATTCAGACGCGATGAGATTAATGAGAGTATTTATAAAAGAAACTTATCAATCTTAGAAACTCAATCAGAACGGGTAGAACAAGACCGCCCACAATTAGAATCACTTAATACCTATTTTGACAATTGGATAAATAAACTTGACCGTTTTATACATCGAATATTATTTTTACCTGATAATTTACACGAATCACAGGAACAATACCTTTATTACCGAACACAATACAAATTAATTGACAAAGTACTTAAAGAGCTTGAATCTATAAAAAGATCACCGTTAATTGAAATTTTCGACGACCCTCATGCTTTACAAAATGCCACAAAAATATACCAAGCTTTAAAAGATAAAACAATTCAGCAAATGAAACATGAATTATTATCAAATAAAGACCTTTTGGATGACTTAAATGAGCAGTCTGCTACTGCTTTATTAAACATCACTAAAACAGATACTTTAAAAGAGTTGCATGAAAATGAAATAATTTCTAATAAATTATTTATATTGCTTAAAAAAGAAATTGATAGTATATAAATGAGTAGGCATTCACTTCCTATCCTTGAAGCCCAGACCCCAGCGATCCCTGTTTAAATAACGGTGTTGTTAAGTTTTTCTCGTGGTCATCAAATCTAATATACATAAAGATGGCCACGCCGCAACTCCTTTGCCCACCCTACAAAATTGTTGATTTAATTGTTACTGACTCCCTAAAATAAAATATTTTTACAACTTATCCATTATCGGTGCACAGGCTTTAGCCTGCTCTTGCACTAAAGAATACAGGTTAAAACCTGCGCCCCCAAAAGCTGTTATTAATGAATAATGTATTTGTTAAAGATACAGGTTTAACCCGCTAGCTAACATTTTTTACAAACATAAGCCGAACAACTAACCCAGGGTGATTGTCTTCAAATTCAAGGCTTGCACCATGTAAATTTATTACCGCTTTAACCAGGCTAAGTCCTAATCCATTTCCTGAAGTACTTCGAGCCGAATCGAGGCGAAAAAACCGCTCTAATACTAAGCCATACTTATCAGCCGGAATACCTACTCCATTATCACTGATGTTAATCATCACTATTTGGTGCTGTTGACTTGCATCTAAAATAATTTGACCACCCGTATCAGTGTACTTTATCGCATTGTCTAATAAATTACTTACAGCTTGCGCCAGTAGATGTCGGTTACCTGTTACTGCTAGCTCATCTTGCACAGCGATAATTAAAGGCACCCCTTTTGATTCAGCTAACTCCTGATAAAGCTCACCCAGTTGTTTAAGGAGTTTAGACAGGTCGACTGTTTTCCATTCACCTCGGAAACTTTTAGCTTCTGTCTGGGCTATTTCCAGTAGAGCATTAAAAGTGATAATTAACTCATCAGCATCCTCGATAGTTTCAGATAAAACTTGTTGGTACTCTTGTGGTTCACGTTTTTCAAGGAGAGTAATTTCCAACCTATTTCGTAAACGGGAAAGTGGTTTCCGCAAATCATGGGCAATATTATCGGTTACTTGACGCATCCCAGTCAGTAACAGTTCAATTCGGCTCAGCATATTATTGAGATGATTCGAGAGCTGATCAAATTCATCGTTTTTGTCACTGCCAGGTACACGTTGTGACAAATCTCCTGCGGTAATCGCCGGTAGATGTCAAGTTAGTTGTCGCCTAAAGTAGTAGTTTTATGCCGCCTCTTTTTCCGCAGCCTTAATTTCTGAAGTTTCTGGGTTTAAATACACTTCCTTTATGGCATCCCAGTTTCTTATTTCTCTACTCCAGCGGT
>JAJRUF010000166.1 GCA_024277935.1 Gammaproteobacteria bacterium | reverse complement strand
TTTTACAAGCGGCAAAAAGAAAAGCGAGAGGATATAAAATTCAGCATTTCAAAACAATTGCCTATTTACTGACGGGTAAATTAGATTTTTCTAAAATAAATTCAAATTGCTTACCCACTTGATTTTCAAAAGAGCCGATTTTTAGATGTTAAAACCGATTATGCCTTTAAGAAAGTATTTGGAAGCAGCCAAAGTCATGATATTTTAAAAAGCTTTTTAAATGCGGTTATTCGATTTAATCAGGGGTTAAAAATTAAAAGTTTAGAAATAGTTGACCCTTACAATATTCCCATGCTTAAGGGTATGAAAGATAGCTTTGTTGATGTAAAAGCAAAGTTGGAAGATGGCAACCTCGTTATTATAGAAATGCAAGTATTAAACCATCAAGGGTTTGAAAAGCGAGTGCTTTATAATGCGGCAAAAAATTATTCAATACAGCTTAATCAAGCAGATGACTACCATTTATTGAACCCTGTTATTGCTTTGAGTATTGTTGATTTCAATATGTTTGAAGAAAGTGATAAGGTGATTAGTAGTTTTAAGCTATTAGAAAAAGATGAATTTATTCATTACAGTGATGATATTGAATTGATTTTTATTGAACTTCCTAAATTCAATAAACAATTAGAAGAGTTAGAATCATTGCAGGATAAGTGGGTCTACTTTATCAAAAATGCAGGGAAATTAGATTTTGTTCCCCATAATATAGATAAAGAGATTAAATTGGCTTTAGGTATTGCAAATGAAGCTAATTTAACGAATGAAGAATTGGAGTTACAACGCAAACGAAAAGAGTTTATTTATATCCAAAAATCATCAGTTGAATTGGCTCAGGAAGAAGGGCACAAGGAAGGTAAAAAGGAAGGTATTGAGTTGGGGGCGTTAACAATGCAAACCAGTATTGTGCTTAATGCAAATAAAGCCGGAATGACAGTGCAACAAATTAGCGATATTACGGAGTTGACTGGCATTTTGCACTGATAATGGACGCGCTAGCGGGCGATTATCGGTGCAAAATTGCCTGTCGAACGTCGGTTATCTGGGCACTGGAACGCAGTGGAAGTGACCTGATAATACGGGTTTAACAGCAGAAGCGGTATCACGCATTATTGAGCAGAATAAATAAACTAGATTTTTCTTGTTTTCATGCTTCCGAGGGAATCCATCATTTGTTTTTCACTAACACTTCTTTCTTGTTAAAAAGCTATATTTCTGCTCAAAAAATAGCTTTAAACATGCATATGTATCATATTGTCTTTTTTGGCTTGGTAAGGCTTTTCCAGCCGGTTTCTAACGGTAGATGAGGTAAGTTGTTTTTAGGCTAGTAAACCATCTAATTCACTTTTCATTTCCAAAGCATATAAATCATCAAAACCTCCGACATGTAGGTCGCCAATAAATATTTGGGGAACGGTTCTGCGACGTGTTTCTTGCATCATTTTTTCGCGTAGGCCTGGTTTGGAATCAACGTTAACTTCGGTATAACTTGCGCCTTTTTTGTCTAACAGTCTTTTTGCCATTGTGCAATAAGGGCAAAGGTTTGAGGTATAAATAAGTATTTTTGGCATAATTATTAATATATTCTAATATAGATGTGCATTTTAGCTATCTCGCTTGCTTTGTTCAAATTTAATTGCTCTTGAATAATATTTTATTATCCGCAAAGTGGCACTTTCAATGCTGTTAGAAAAAGCGATAATGCCATCTTTATGTCCTAGCATACTAAATATTTTTTCGTCTTTAAGCTGTTTTGTTTGCATTAATCGAGCAACTTCAGTTGCCATTTTAGGTGTGCCATAAGCAATATTAGCTGAAGTATAAGCTAGTTTTAATTGCTCAGTGTTCTGCCATATTTCTGGACTATGCACATGAACAATAGCTTGTATTTTTTTATCTTGTTGATAAACGCTAGCATGTGTTAATGCTTCAGAAGATGGCTTTGTTTTACCTTTTGAGTGAATAATATTTTTCTCAGGGGTGGCTTTTGTTACATAGCTGTAGTGCTGTTTGGATAAAGTTTCAATACCGCCGGTTTGGGTTCCACTTATTATAAACTGTATTGTATCTGGATTTAATGAGTTGATACGTTGGCTAATATTACCAAAGCCGTAACCTGCATAGCGATCATTTAGTTGGCCAATAAGTTGTAATTTAAACAGTAGTGTTCTACATGCGTTAATGTCTGATACAGCAATGTTTTTATCAAATGGGATATCTTGGTGATCTAATTTGTATTTGATAACGCCTTCAGTTTTTGGCATAGAAGAACCTTGGATTAAATTGAGTAAAAATGCTATTCTAAAAAGATTTAAGGCATAATTAAAGGGCTGTACTAGCTCTTTAATTTTATTGAGGATAAACCTATATTGATAAGTATGGGTTTAGTATAACGATTTAACCAAAAGCAGAGGTAATACCTGTGACAAAAATAACGGAAGTACCCAGCCCATTTTGTGGGATAGGCACAGATGACCTGACAATTCAGGCTGATGGTATAGCAATAAAAGTTGTTGCAAATGGCTGCGCAGTTAATACACCTGCTTTTGAACAGGCCATAACAGATACCAGTCCTAGAGTTGATGGAAAAGAAGTTACGCTTAAGCAAGCAACCAATCGAGCTGCTAAATTATTGAAAACAGCTAACCAACCTGTGATTGGTGGCTGTGCCACCGATGTAAATGGTATGCGTGCATTGATGGCATTAGCTGATCGTAACGGTGCAGTGGTTGATAATATCAATTTTACCGGTGCCAAACGTAATTTTTTGGCCATGCAGGATACTGGCTGGATTAATACTACATTGGCTGAAATTAAAAACCGCTGTGATTTATTTATTGTTTTTGGCTGTGATTTAGAAGCTTTTTCTCCTCGGTTTTATGAGCGGTATTTATGGAATAAAGAAGCCATGTTTCTTGATGATACCAGTGCGCGTGAGATTATTTATATTGGCAAAGCACCATCAGGTAATGCTTCGACATCACCGAATAAAACGAAAGCTCAGGTTTTAGAATGTGCTGATGCTGATTTGCCTGAAGTGACTTCAGTTTTAAAAGCTTTAATTAAAGGCAACCCTGTTTTTACTGAGCAAGTCGCTGGCATAGCCGTTGCTGATTTGCAAGAAATTGCTGATAAATTAAAGGCGGCAGATTATGGAGTTGTCACTTGGGCGGCTGGAGCTTTAAATTTTTCTCAAGCAGAATTAACCGTGCAAACCATTTGTGAGCTGGTTAAAGATGTTAATGCTTCAGGTGTTAGGTGTTCTGGTTTTCCTTTAGGCGGTAAAGAAGGTGACCAAACCGCAAATCAAGTTTGTGGCTGGCAAACGGGATACCCTGCTAGGATGCGTTTTTCTAGTGGCATTCCTGAATATGACCCTTTTCTATATGATATTAATGCCATGTTTGCTAATGGTGAAGTCGATGCTTTTGTTTGGGTGCAGGCTTTTAATACTAGTGCTGTGCCTCCGCATGGTGGAAATATTCCAACAGTTGTTATTGGACGTTCAGGAATGGTCTTTGAAGAAGAGCCGGAAGTCTATATTCCTGTTGGAACACCAGGAATAGATCATACAGGTCATGCTTATCGCTTGGATAATGTAGTGGCAATACGGTTAAAAAAATTAAGAGATTCAGGGCTGCCAACAACGGCAGAAGTGCTTACAGCAATTGAACAGGCTTTGGTGATATAACATGCTGACAAAATTAACGGGGGGTATTGTCTACGACCCAGCCAACAAAGTGAATGGTAAGAAAAAAGACATTTATATTAAAGATGGAAAAATAGTCAATAAGCCAAGAAATGTTGAACCTGATAAAGAATATAATATTACTGGTAAAGTAGTCATGGCCGGTGCAATTGATTTGCACACCCATATTGGTGGAGGAAAAGGCAATATTGCGCGGATGTTAATGCCAGAAAACCACCGTATTGATGCTGTGGCACATACAGGTATTAAACGTGCTGGAACGGGGCATGCCATGCCTAGCACTTTTATTACAGGTTATCGCTATGCAGAAATGGGTTATACCGCTGCCTTTGAACCTGCAGTATTACCTGTTAATGCTAGGCAAGCTCATATGGAAATGGGGGATGTTCCCATGCTGGATAAAGGTGGTTATGTACTGATGGGAAGTGATGATTACTTTCTACGGATGATGACGGCAAACAAAGATCAGCAGGCGATTAATGATTATGTAGCTTGGACGCTTAGGGCGGCACAAGGAATAGGCATAAAGGTTGTAAATCCAGGTGGTATTAGTGCTTTTAAATTTAATCAACGACAGTTAGATTTGGATGAAAAAAATAAGCATTACAATGTTACACCGAGAGATATTTTAAAATCACTGGCAACAGCAGTCAAAGAGTTAGGTATTAAGCATCCACTACATGTTCATGGTAGTAATTTAGGTGTACCCGGGAATACTCAAACTACTTTGGATTCCATCGCAGGGGTTGAGGGTTTGCCCATGCATTTAACACATATTCAATTTCATAGCTATGGCACGGAAGGGGATTTTAAATTCTCCTCAGGTGCGGCACAAATAGCAGAATCAATTAATAAAAATAAAAATATATCTGTTGATGTAGGGCAGATAATGTTTGGTCAAACAGTCACTGCATCAGGTGATAATATGCGCCAATATGCCAATCACGGTTTTGCCAACCCTAATAAATGGGTGTGTATGGATATTGAGTGTGATGCAGGTTGTGGTTTGGTACCTTTTAAATATAGAGATCAAAATTTTGTAAATGCATTGCAATGGACTATTGGCTTAGAGATATTCTTACTAGTAAAAGATCCTTGGAGAATCTTTTTAACGACAGATCACCCAAATGGAGCACCATTTTCTTCTTATCCTCATTTAATTCGTTTATTAATGGATAAAAGTTTTCGTAACGATATGTTATCAAGTATCCATCCTGAAGCACAAAAAATGTCTACTTTGGGAACAATTGATCGTGAATATACCATGCAAGAAATTGCTATTTTAACGCGTGCAGGTGCGGCTAAAATTACTGGCCTAGTAGGGCGTGGGTCACTAGGCAAGGATAGTTGGGCAGATATTACGGTTTATACAGAAAATGAAAATCGTGAAAAAATGTTTGAGAAACCTGATTATGTCTTTAAAGACGGTGAAATGGTGGTTAAAGATGGTGAAGTTGTTAAAACTGTCTGGGGAACTACTCATGTGGTTAGGCCTGAATATGATAAATCGGTAGAAAAAGATTTGAAGCAATATTTTGATAAATATTTGACGATGAAAATAGGTAACTTTGCAATCAGTGATGATGAAATTACGGAAGATGGAAGAGGTAGTTTAACAGTGCATCCTACTGTAGGAGAGAAGGTATGATTATCAATGGTGTAACAATTGATGAAACTTTTGCAGAAGCTTTTGGCATGAAAGCAACACGCGCGATTATTACTGCTCAAAATGAAAAGTGGGCAATGATTTCAGCGCAAGCAATGACAGGTTTTGCAACTTCAGTGATTGCCTGTGGGTGTGAGGCGGGTATTGAGAAAGTGCTTGATCCATCAGAAACACCTGATGGTCGCCCTGGTGTATCCATTTTGATTTTTGCGATGGGTGGAAAAGGTTTAGCTAAGCAGTTGGAAACCAGAGCGGGGCAGTGTGTATTAACTTCGCCTACTTCTGCTTTATTTGCGGGGATTGATGAAGGCGTACAAATTCCATTAGGTAAAAATTTACGTTATTTTGGTGATGGTTTTCAAATTGCTAAAAAAATTGCTGGAAAACGTTATTGGCGCGTACCTGTCATGGATGGTGAGTTTTTAACCGAAGCGACTACAGGGCGTGTTGAAGCCGTGGGAGGGGGTAACTTTTTGGTATTAGCGCAGTCTCAACCACAAGCACTTGCAGCATGTGAAGCTGCGATTGAAGAAATGCGTAAAATTCCAAATGTTATTATGCCCTTTCCTGGTGGGGTGGTTCGGTCCGGCTCAAAAGTGGGTTCAAAATACCCCGCTTTAGGAGCCTCAACTAATGATGCTTTTTGTCCAACATTAAAGGGGGTGACAAAATCCGAGTTGCCTGCTGATTGTGAATCAGTAATGGAAATTGTTATTGATGGTTTAACTAAAGAAGATATTGATAAAGCCATGCGTGTAGGTATTCAAGCCATTTGTGACTTAGGTGCAGTAAACGGTATTCAAAGAATTAGTGCAGGAAACTATGGCGGTAAGTTAGGGCCATTCCACTTTCATTTAAGGGAGATAATGGCATGAGTGCTTTAACATTTACGATGAAAAAAAGACTGGATCAACGTGTTGATATGTCACCACTGGTTTGTAATTTACTTGAAGGACTAACACCAAAAGAAATTGCAGGGATTGAATTACAAAATGGTAAAAGAAAAATTCGTGTTGATGAATTATTCCGCATAAAAGGTGATGATACTCAAAATATCGTTATTGAAGGCAGTTTTGCCAAGCTGGATTTTATTGGTAAGCAATTAGCAGGGGGTAATATTACGGTTCATGGTGATGTGGGTGCTTATCTTGGCCTGGAAATGAAATCAGGTAGCATTAAAGTAGAGGGTAATGCAGGTATTTATGCCGCTTGTGAAATGAAAAATGGTTACTTGGAAATAAAAGGTAATACGGGTGATTTATTGGCAGCTGCCCTACCTGGTAATAAACAAGGAATGAAAGGGGGTACTGTTTTAGTTAAAGGTAATGTAGGTGAACGGGCAGGTGATCATATGCGTAGAGGAACCTTGTTAATTGAAGGTAATGCAGGTGATTATTGTGGTTCAAGGATGGTTGCAGGTACTATTGCCGTGATGGGAACAACAGGTCGCTATTTAGGTTACGCCATGCGCAGAGGTACTTTGTTATTATGGAATCAACCGCAACTTTCAGCAACTTTTAATGATTGTGGTTCACATACCTTGGCATTTTTACCTATTTTGTTTGCATCATTTAAAAATTTAAACTCCAAGTTTGCAAAAGAATCTGCTAGATTTAATCGCGTCCAGCGTTATGGTGGCGATATGGCAGAAACAGGACGGGGTGAGGTTTTAGTTAAAATTTAAAAGAGCAGGTGAAAGGCTTTAAAGGTAAAGTGTATAAAAGATCTAACATTTTTACTATAGAGGTCACTGAGAGCACAGAGTTTTTTGAGCGGTAAGTCTTAACGGACTCTGTGGTCATTTTGAAATTTCTTTATATTGCTTTTTGTTAGATTGATTTCGCTTGACTACTTATGGAGTGGCTTGTAAGGCGAATTTTAGAAGCTGTTAATTGTAGAGCGGACTTCAGTCCGCAATAAGCAACATAAACTGTTTCTATAGCGAGCTAAGCCTACTAGTATTTTTCATTTTAACCCTAAAGTAGCTTACACTTTTTAGTGTGAGAAAATAAACACATCATTGTAGGATGTGTGCTGAGGAACGAAGCGCATCAGCTAAACTTCATTTGATGCGCCTCCTAACGTCGGCACATCCTACAGAAATATCAATACAAAAGTGTAAGCTGGAAACTGAAAGATGCCAGCCTACTCCTGTATTTTTAAATGCTATTTGTAGAGATGAAATATGAAATCAACAGCTGAGCAATTAACAATTAGTGTTACTAATTATTTAGAGGGTGAATTAATCAGTGAGATAAAGCATGAATATATCAATGGTGAAGTCTACGCAATGGCTGGTGCTAAGCGAGCACATAACCTTATTAGTATGAATTTGTCTGCTCTTTTATACAATCATTTACGAGGAACTCCTTGTCGAGTGTTTGGCTCTGATATGAAAGTTGGAATCCAAACAAAAACAGATGACTTTTTCTATTACCCAGATTTACATGTGAGCTGTGAACAAGCAGGCAATGATAACTTTAATAAGCAGCCAAAATTAATTATAGAAGTACTCTCAGAATCAACCGAACGCAAAGATAGGGCTGAAAAGTTTTATAATTATCGTAAATTAGAGAGTTTAGAAGAATATATTCTGGTAGCACAAGACTGTCAAAGAGTAGAGATTTATAACCGGTCACAAGCTTGGGAGTTAGGACTATTTACTCAAGCATCAGATCAGTTTAGTTTCGGCTCTGTAGGGCTAAATTTAACCTTAGCAGAAATTTATCAAGATATTGAATTTGAGGATATAAAAAAATAGTTAGGATTAATCCAACGATATAGGCTGATTGTGCTTCCCCCCCCACTTAATAATTTTGAATGGCTAGTGGCCTGATATTTGTTAGTAGGCATGATATTTAAATTGAACTTATAAAATTATTAGCACTCTTTTCATTTGAGTGCTAAAATTAAATAACTTTATAATCCAAGAGGCTTCCATGAATAACACAGTAGCTTTACCGTCAAATCTATCAGTAGGTACCTTTGATTCATATTTAAATACAGTCAGTCAAATGCCTAAATTGACAGCTGAATATGAAAAAGAGTTGGCTGTTCGTTATAGAGAAGATGGTGACTTAGAAGCTGCTCGTGAATTGGTATTATCAAACCTTCGTTTTGTTGCCCATATAGCAAGAGGATACAGTGGGTATGGATTACCATTAGCCGATATTATGCAAGAAGGCAATGTTGGCTTGATGAAAGCCGTAAAACGATTTGACCCTGATATGGGTGTTAGACTGGTTTCATTTGCTGTTCACTGGATTAGAGCTGAGATACATGAATATGTTATTAAAAACTGGCGTATTGTCAAAGTTGCAACCACAAAAGCACAGCGGAAGTTGTTTTTTAACCTTAGAAAGTCAAAAAAAGGCTTAGGCTGGCTTTCTAAAGATGACGCTGAAGCCATAGCAGAAAATCTGGATGTTGATCTTAAAATAGTATATGAGATGGAAGAGCGGTTAGATGGTCGTGATATGGCATTTGACATGCCTACAAATGAGCCTTCTGAAGAGCCAATTTCTGCTCCTGTTAATTATTTAGAGCAACATGAGGCTGACCCCGCTTTATTAATAGAAAATGCTGACTGGAAAGGTCACGAAGAAGGCTTGTTATCAGAAGCGTTATCTGAATTAGACGAGCGGAGTCAAGATATTTTGACAAGCCGGTGGTTATCTGAGAAAAAAGCAACCTTACATGATTTAGCGGCGCGTTATGGTGTCTCAGCGGAAAGAATTAGGCAGCTAGAAAGTAATGCAATGAAAAAGTTAAAAGCAGCTGTTATTTTAGAGGCTTAAATCTAAAAATAGGCTAGTAACTTAATTAAACCTCAGTTATAATATTCGTTCTGTGCCGGGGTGGTGAAACTGGTAGACACGTTGGATTCAAAATCCAATTTCTTCGGAAGTGCCGGTTCGATTCCGGCCCTCGGTACCACAGATTAGTTCGGAGAAGTCCGAGAAAGACCTGAAACCCTTATAGCCACTGGCTTTAAGGGTTTTTTATGCCTGTTACATTCCGAGGAAGTACGAGAAAAACCGCTATAATCCGTTAAAAAGTGTAGCCGCTTTTGTAGCAACTGTTAAAATGAGACCATCTTACTAAAAAGTGGCTACATATTATGGCTAGAGACCTTATAAAATAGGACCTGAGCATTAAAGCTTTAAAGCCTCAAGATAAGCCTTATCGTTTGAATGATGGCAAAGGTTTATTTCTACTTATTAACCCCAACGGCTCAAAATATTGGCGATTAAATTATTCATTTCAGGGTAAACGAAAAAAACTATCACTAGGAATTTATCCTAATGTTGGATTGAAACAAGCAAGAGCAAAAGCTCTTGAGTATCAAAAATTAATTTCTGAAGATATTGACCCGTCAAAAAAAAGACAGGAACAAAAGCAAATTGTAAAACAGGCGATTGAAAACGAACAGCGGCTTGCTGAAGGTGTTCCTTTAGAAAATTCATTTGCTGAGGTCTCACACCGTTGGTTAGATGCTTTTGAAGCTACCGTTGTACCAGCAACTTTTAAGAAAGTTTCTCGGCGATTAGAAATGCATGTTTATCCTTGTCTTGGTAATAAGCAGATTGCAGAAATCAAAGCCCCTGATCTATTGCAAGTGCTATTACCAATAGCCAAAAGGCAAACAGTGGAAACAGCGCATAGAGTTTTAAACCATTGTC
>JAJRUF010000165.1 GCA_024277935.1 Gammaproteobacteria bacterium | reverse complement strand
GGATAATAAAGCTGAGATTCCGGCTATGAGCAAGCATTTTGCTCACCCTGAATGGAATAAAGAGATGGGTGAAAAAGTAATCTGGATGTATAAACAAGCGGTTCCATCAGCTGAGCTTAGATTAAACCCAGGCCACTTAGGTCCGGTTACCATTAAAATTGATGTCACTCGAGATCAAGCTACCGTGGCGTTTACTGCACAGCATGCTGCTGTAAAAGAAGCCATTGATGCAGCATTACCTAGATTAAGAGAAATGTTTTCAGCTCAACAGCTTAACTTGGCGGATGTGAGTGTTTCACAAGATGATGCCGGTCAAAAACAACAGCGAGGGTTTGGGCAAATGGGGAGTGATGCGGGCAAAGAAGGGAGCCGTTCAAATCAAATGGCTGAGCAAGAGCAAAAGGAAGGAGTGATGGATATAACGGATGAAATAGAGTCTGGTAGAGCGATTGCCAGTAATGGCTTATTAAGTCTTTTTGCCTAAAATATTTAGATTCTAAAGCTAAAACGGAGACCTATATGAATAATAAAGTAGAAGAAGCGGTTAGCTCTGTACAAAGTATCAATGATGCAAATATTGATGAGCTTGTAAGCTCAAGCCTTGATCTTGAGTTAGGGGATGAGTTAGAGCATATACCTGAGCCTGAAGACGAACCCCTTAAACAAGAAAATGAAGCCGTAGCTGTGGTGGTAGCGGAAAAAGAAGAGCAGGAGGGAGAAGAAATACCTAAATCAGAAGTTACTGAATTAGATATAGATGAATCTAAAAATGAGACAGAGACTAACTCAGAAGCGGAACCTGATACAGTGGTACATGATGCGCCTGTCGAGTTAAGTGAGGACTCAGATCTAGATAATGAACAAGCTGAAACTAAAACACCTGCTCAGACAGCAATAGTTCAGAATTTGGAAAAAATTGAGTCGATTGAGGTATTAGAAAACGAAGTATCTGAGCTTGAAGCTGAAATTCAACTGCAAATGGACACGCTGGTCGAAAAAAATGACTATTTAAAGGCTAATATTCAAAGTGAGCTTACGCGAGTAACTGCGGATAATGAAGGCTTGCAACAACAAGTGGCTAAATTAGAGCAACAGTTATCTGTGGCTGAAGAAAAAATAGCAACATTAGCTGAAGTGCAAGATAGACAGCAAGTAACCATAAAAAAACTGATTAAGATATTAAAAGGGGTTAATACCAAAATTACTCATTTATATGATGAAAAATAGAAATAACTAAGCAATAGCTTACAGTAGGGTGGGGAGAGGGGGTTTACCCCATGCCCATCAAGTACTGAAACCCATTACCTAAATCAATAGGGTAGGACTCGATTAGTTTCAAACCTTAGTTAATTTATACTTAGCCTTACCGTTTATTTTCTAGGGTTTGTCATCGCACGCTTGCCTCGTTTAGCCAAAATCAACATCCTGTACACGTAACCGAACTGCATCGGTAATGCGTAAGCCACTGCCATATAATAGCTTTACTGATAACTCTGGTACTCCCTCTAAATAACTTAAAATTAATTTAACTTCTTCGCGAGTTAAAACTACGGGAACCCGTTTTTCTTTACGAGTCCGAGCCGCTTCCATACCATTTAAAGGCTTGATTTTGAGTTGATGCAGCAACATTTGCTTGAACAGCTATATGAGTTAAAAAACCTTCAACTTTTTTTCCGAATTAATCAGTAAGCTAGTTCTTTCCTGAAGATGATGAAAGCGAACAAAGCGCGAAACCCAATCACAATAAGCTCGCTCTGTATGAATGGAGTAATGCAAGCGTCGCAAAGTATCTCGCATATCCTCAAGTAGATTTTTTTTGATCGTTTAATTGACATAAGGCATATAAGGACTTATGGTGACAGTTAGCTTGTGTTTAAAAGTCTGGTTAAGCAGATAATATCAATTATCAAGGCAATTTGACATGATAAATTGGATAGCAGGCAAATATGCCTGAATATTCGGGTAATAGCTAGGAGAAACAGGGCAAAATGACTTGATAATAATATCCTGTCAAACATGCCTGATTTGTCGGTGAATATCATAGAATATCAGGGCGAATGTGCCTGCTAATAATAATGTTAGAAGCCAAAATAAAGTATGGAGTGAAAAATGGGAAAATGTAAATTTTGTGGAGAACCTGCTGGATTCTTACGTAGCTCACATAAAGAGTGCAAAATAAAAGATGATGCCGAAAAACAAGAACATGAAGCATCAAAGCAAAAGATAATTTCGGAAATTGAAAAAGCGGGCGTTTCTGAAAGTGACTTGCCGATGTTAGAGAAAAAAATAGAAGAGATTGCTGAATCAAATAAAATTGATAATTCAACCAAAAACAGTCTCATTGTGGCGGGCTGGGAAAAGTCTGTAGATAGAGCATTTGATGATGGCATTTTAACCGAAGAAGAACAGGGTAATTTGACAAACTTAATGGAGCATTTTTCCCTTTCTCAAACACAACTCGATCATAATGGGGCATTCACCAAAATTGTACAGGGTGCGGTTTTAAGGGATGTAATGAATGGCATAATTCCTGAAAGAGTAAAAATTGATGGCAATCTTCCTTTTAATCTCCAAAAAACCGAAAAAGTTATTTGGGTATTTCAAAATGTTGAGTATTACGAGCAAAAGAAAAGAACACAATATGTAGGCGGTTCTCAAGGTGTCAGTGTACGCATTGCAAAAGGGCTTTATTATCGTACTGGTGCTTTTAAAGGAGAGCGAGTGGAAACCCATGAAACAATCCATGCTGATACAGGATTATTGGGTGTAACAAATAAGCATATATATTTTTCTGGTGGTGCTAAAAGTTTCCGCATCAGGCACGATAAAATAGTTTCATTCGAGCCATTTTCAGATGGCATCGGTTTACAAAGAGATGCGGTAACGGCAAAACCTCAATCGTTTGTAACAGGAGACGGCTGGTTTACATATAATTTAATTACCAATGCTGCACAGTTGTAGTAATGGCTTCTAACAATGCCATTAACTCGGACAGTTAAAAGCGCCGTTTCGCTACGCTACACTCTGCTTTTAACTGCCGGTTATGGCGGCGTTAGCACAGTATTACAAAGTTTTTTGGTCAGGTAATTCATATTAAAAATGCAGGTTTACCTTGCTTCTCTTCTTACATTTTTTGCCAAGCATTAGCTGTTGAAAATTTTGGGCAGGAAGTAACAGGGT
>JAJRUF010000164.1 GCA_024277935.1 Gammaproteobacteria bacterium | reverse complement strand
TTTATTTTCCATTCGCAAGGTTAAAACCTTCGCCTTTCAGGCGAACAGATTTATCTCAAATGTTACAATGACAAAATGGATTATCGTTATGGCAGTCATACAGTCTACAACATTGAATATCATTTTGTTTGGGTAACAAAATACAGATACCCAGTTTTAAAAGGTGATATTAGCTTGCGTGTAAGAGAGTTGGTAAGGCAAACTTGCGAAGCATTTGAAATCAAGATTTTGTCAGGGGTGGTTAGCAGGGATCATGTGCATATAGTAGAGTCTTCACCACCTAATATGGCACCAAGTGAAATAATGCGAAAGATAAAAGGACGAAGTGCAAGAAAGCTTTTTGAAGAATTTCCAGCATTAAAAAAGCGGTACTGGGGGAAACACTTTTGGGCTAGGGGTTACTTTTGTGTCACGGTAGGGCAAATGACTGAGGAAATGATAAAGAATTATCTTGAGCACCATTTCGAAGCCAACCCGAATGATAATTTTAAAACAGAGTATGGAGAGCTGAAGTAACAGGGCTATTGCCCTGTATCCCCGACTTTCAGTCGCCAATCTCTCTAACCCACCCGCTTTTAGCGGGTGGTTGTTTAGTTGTATAAGCAAGTAAAGCAGGTAGCAAGAGTTGCCAATCATAAACAATCAGGGCTGACCCTGGGGTATTCCCATAAACAGTCCCCCCAACATTCATGCCGTTAGGCCCAGCAGTTCGTGTTGTGAATTATTATCGAGCCATGGTGCAAATAAGAGTAAATTAAAGATATCTAGCAAAGCAAATTTGTTAGGTTAAATTTAACATGACTACGAAAAGTTATGACCAATGTCCTACCATCTCTCCTAATTGAACATTTTTGCCTGCTTTAAACTCAGCTTCCCATTGAACTTTGTCTTTGCCAAATAAAACAATAATAGTTGATCCCATATTGAAGCGTCCCATTTCTTCACCTTTTTCAATAACAGGTGCATTTTCTTGATACTGCCATGAACGAACTGAATCAGTTGCTGGGGGGGTTACAACACCATGCCAAGTGGTCTCAATACTAGAAACAAAAATTGCGCCCACTAGTATTAAGGCCATAGGGCCTCGTTCAGTATCAAACATACAGGCAACACGTTCGTTTCTTGCAAACAAGCCAGGTACTGAGTTAGCTGTGGCACCGTTTACGCTAAATAATCGACCAGGAATATGAACCATTTCTGTTAATGTCCCTTTAATTGGCATATGTAAACGGTGATAGTCTTTTGGGGATAAGTATATAGTGGTGAATAATCCATTTTCAAAAGGCTTTGCTCTTTCCACATTGTCTCCTAATAAATCAATAGTGGTAAATGATTTACCTTTTGCTTGAAAAATATCCCCTTGCTCTATTGTCCCAGCTTGGCTAACTGCTCCATCAGCAGGGCAGGCAATTGTATTGGCAATTGAAGTAATAGGTCTTACGCCTGGTTTTAGTTCGCGTGTAAAAAAATGATTAAAACTTTCAAAGTTATTAATATCTTGTTCTTTTGCTTCAGACATATTAACGCCATAAATTCTTATGATTTGGCTAATCATTAAATTCTTCCACACTTTAATTTTAGAATGGGTGAATTTTGACATCACTTTAGATAAAAAATGATGCGGTAAAATATATTGTGGTAGCGTAGTTAGTGTTTCTTTAAAAGTCATATTGTTTTTTGTAGTGCAAAATGGAATTTTCCCACGTTTGGTTTTTTAGAGGCATCTTAGCAATAAAAATTAAAAAAAGCTCGAAATCAGAATAAATATGGAATAATACGCGGTTATTAAAAAATACACGGGATATTCTAGCAGTAATGAAACTGGATAAAATTAAACTTTCCGGATTTAAATCCTTTGCTGATCAAACCACAATAAACATCAAAGGCAACTTGACGGCTGTTGTTGGCCCAAATGGTTGTGGCAAGTCAAATGTTATTGATGCTGTGCGTTGGGTGATGGGGGAAAGCTCTGCTAAACATTTGCGTGGTGGGAGTATGGCCGATGTGGTGTTTAATGGTTCATCAGGTAGAAAACCAGTTAGTACAGCTTCTGTAGAATTGATATTTGATAATAGTGAGGGCAAGGCAGGAGGGGAATATTCAAAATATACCAGCATCTCAATTAGAAGACAGGTAAGTAGGGATGGGCAATCCCAATACGCTCTTAATGGTTCAAAATGTCGGCGTAAAGATATTACTGACTTGTTTTTAGGTACCGGCCTTGGGGCACGAAGTTACGCTATTATTGAGCAGGGTACAATTTCTCGAATGGTTGAATCAAAACCTGAAGAGTTACGTGTTCATATTGAAGAAGCAGCTGGTATTTCCAAATATAAAGAACGTAGGCACGAAACTGAAACACGCATGAGGCATACGCGTGAAAATATAGAGCGGCTAGATGATTTACGTGAAGAAGTAGAAAAACAGTTAGAAAATTTAAAAAAGCAGTCTGAAAAAGCTGAGAAATTTACGCATTTAAAAAAACAAGAACGGCAATACAAAAAGGAGTTGCTAGCACTGCGCTGGAATAATTACCATCAAGTATCTCAACAATTAGAAAGTAAGCTGCAGGATATTGCTACCGAGCATAATCGTTTATTTGTACTGTTACGGGAAACAGATAAATCCATTGATAGCCAACGAGTAGAGCAGAAAAATCAACAGCATTCATTAGATTCAGCACAACAGGAATATTATCATGTGGTTGCAGAAGTAAGCCGATTGCAACAAACTATAAAGCATAATGAAACCAGCCACCAAGAAACGGTTACCGAAATTGCCAGGTTAACGCAACTGGCAGAACATGCTATTAATCAATATGAGCTTGATTTACAACAGTTGGAGGAGATTAAAGAAGCGCTATTAGAAACTGAAGAAGGTTATGCTAGTGCACTTGAACAGGTGGAAAACAGTTCAGCTCGACAATATGAAACTCAGCAAAGCAAGATTAGCTGGCAAAACCAATGGGAAAAGTATTTAACTGAACATTCAAAGTATAAAGAACAAGCAGAAGTTCAAAGAGTAAAAATCAATCATTTGACTCAACAGTCTCAGCAGTTGCAACAACGTTTGGAAAAATTACAAACGGAACATAATGAACTATCCAGTACTGATCTATTAGCTGAAATGGAATCTTTAGATAACAGTATTGAGTTGATTGAAACTGATAGAGAAGACCTACAATCACAACTTGAGGCGATTTATAGTGTAATTATTGAACAACGCCAGAAAGTTAAAGAATTACATAATCAGTTACACCAGGATCGTTCTGAACAGCATAAAGTGAATGGTAAAATAACATCTTTGCAGTTACTACAGCAACATGCCATGGGCAAAGATAATAAGGAAATGTTAAGCTGGTTAGAGCAAACAAATTTAGTGAATAAGCAAAGATTAGCCGAATTTTTAGAAGTAGAAAGTGGTTGGGAAAGTGCTGTAGAAACTGTTTTAGGCAGTTACCTGGAAGCTATTTGTGTTGATGATACTAACACTTTGATTGCAGGCTTAAGCTATTTAACTGAACACTCGGTTGTTTTGTTTGAAACTCAAGCTGCAAAGCAGCAGGTAACAACAGATAAGCATGCTTTACAGGATAAAGTTTCCTCACCCTGGAATTTGGCTGGTTTACTCACGGGGATTTATTATGCTGAGGATTTAGAGTCTGCAAAACAACAAAGTAAAGACTTGCTTGATTATGAGTCAATTATCACTAAGGCAGGTGATTGGGTGGGGCCTAACTGGATTAAAATTGCTCGTGGTTCTGATAGTAAAAGTGGTGTTTTACAACGTGAAAAAGATTTACGTGATTTAAAACAACGTCAAATTAATTTGCTTGAGACGATTGAAATTAATGAAGTGTTACTAGATGAAACTGAGTTACTTTTAAAAGATGCGGAAACTAAGCGAGAAAACTTACAACAAAGAGATAAAGTTTTAGGTTCTGAATATTCTGCTAAAAGTGCTCAGTTTAGTGCTTTTTCAGCTAAACAGGAACAACAACAGCAACGTCTTAACCAAGTAAGTCTTGATATAGAGGACGTTATTGCTGAGGCAACGGATATTGCTGAAACCATTAATACAGCTGAAGAATTACAGCAGGATGCTGACGAAAAGCTAGAGCAACTAGTACAAACAAAAGATGATTTAGAGTTACAAAATAAGCAATTACAAACATTGCAATATAATAATGATTTAACAGTGAATGAAGCACAAAGAAATGCGCATACTTTACAAGGAAAAATTGAATCACTAAAGGCATCCGAAAGCTTAACCAGCAAACAACTTGAAAGACTACAAGTACAAAACCAGCAAGCTGATGAACGTATTGTGGAGTTAAAAAATAAATTAAATTCCACCTTAATGCCGCTAGATGACGAAAAGATGCAACTAGAAACCTTTATTGAAAATAAGGACTATCTGGAAAATAAATTACAACAGGAACGTGCTGCCCAGCAAGAAACTGAGAGTCTAATCACTCAATTAGCTGAGCAACATGCACATACTCAGCGAGCCATGGAGAAACAAAAAGAATTATTGGATAAAGTTCGGTTTGAACAGCAAGATAGTAATGTCAGGCAACAAACTATTACTGAACAGTTGGATGAAATTGATGCTGACCCTGAACAAATATTGCAACAATTATCTGTTGACGCTGATGAAGTCGAGTGGAAACGAAGATTAGAAGGTTTTACTAAACAAATTGACCGTTTAGGCTCAATTAATTTAACCGCTATTGAAGAATATAAATCTCAAGCTGAGCGGATGAATTTTTTAAATGAGCAACGTGATGATTTAATGCAAGCACTTGATACCTTAGATCAAGCGATTAGTAAGATTGATAACGAAAGTAGGCGACGATTCAAAGAAACTTTTGATAAAATTAATGAGGGTTTACAGCAAAAATTTCCTAAACTTTTTGGGGGAGGGCAGGCTTATCTCGAATTAACAGATACAGATTTGTTAGAAGCAGGCGTTAATATTATTGCCAGACCGCCAGGCAAAAGAAACAGCTCTATTCATATGCTATCAGGTGGTGAAAAAGCACTAACTGCTGTTGCATTAGTTTTTTCTATCTTTGATTTAAACCCAGCTCCTTTTTGTTTATTGGATGAAGTTGATGCACCCCTAGATGACGCGAATGTGGTACGATTTTCTCAGATGGTTGAAGAAATGTCAGCAACAGTACAATTTTTATATATTTCACATAATAAAGTAACAATGGAAATTGCAAAACAATTAGCCGGTGTTACTATGAAAGAACCGGGAGTATCTCGTATGGTTTCCGTAGATATTGACGACGCAGTAAAGATGGCAGAAAGTTAATGGATAAAGATTTATTAAGAGTAGTAATCATTGCAGTTGGGGTTACCGTTATTATCGGTATGATATTGTGGAGCTTTTTTAAGAATAAAAATAAGCGCCGTTCAATCAACTTTATTGACAAAGGTAACCCGTTAGATAACATTGATCAATCATTAATATTAAATACAGAGAATGATGATTTTGAAATTGTTCCTATAGGGGGGGCTGGAGATAAGGAATTTGAAGCGGATCCTATTACAATGGCTAGTGAAGTAGAAGAGCAAGCTGTTATTCAATCAAAACCACAAATCCAAGTAGCTGAACAAGCTCCACCAGTTAACCCCGTTGATCTTCCTAAGATTATTCAGTTTAGCATTGTTGCTGTTGCCGATGAAGGATTTAAGGGGAGTGATTTGGCTGATAAACTGACTCAGGTAGGATTTGAGTACGGTAGCATGAAAATCTTTGAGCGTTTAGATGATAAACGTAGAGTTGATTATGCGGCTGCAAGCATGGTTGAGCCAGGTACATTTCCTGAAACAGGTCTTGAGTCTTTTACTTCACCGGGTATTGTATTTTTTATTCAACCAAGTGAGCTAGATACGCCCCTTACTACTTTTGATGACTTTATTCAGACTATCAACTGGTTAGCAAAGCAACTGGATGGGGTTATGTTAGATCATAAGAGGCAACCATTAACTAATGAGACTATTCAAAAATTTAGAAATCAATTACGCTAGTTTTATATATTACTTAAATAACTGTAGAGTGGGCTTTAGTCCGTTATAGACAGTGTTTATAACTTACTGTGGACTAAAGTTCGCTCTACAAATAGCTTACAAACAATGCCACCTCCACCCTTAAAAAGGTATATCATCATCAAAATCTTCATCATATGATGCTGCAGCCGGTGCGTTCTCTGGAGCTTGGTTACTTGTTGCGGGTGCAGAATTTTGTGCTTGCTGTTGTGGAGCTTGTGCTTGATTGCTACTCAAACCCGCATCGGGATTAGCGTGATTAGAAAAATTCCCTGTTCCTCCGCTCTTGCTGTCAAGCATTTGCATTTGTTCTGCTATTATTTCGGTTGTATATCTATCCTGCCCGTTTTGGTCTTGCCATTTTCGAGTACGAATACGACCCTCAACATAAATTAAACTCCCTTTTCTTAAGTACTCACCAGCAACTTCAGCGATACGATTAAAAAAGGCGATGCGGTGCCATTCAGTTTCTTCTCGGCGCTCACCAGATTGTTTGTCTTTCCAGCGGCGAGAGGTGGCAAGGTTTATATTTGTTACCGCCCCACCACTGGGCATATACCTAACTTCTGGGTCAGCTCCTAACCTACCAATTAAGGTAACTTTATTAAGCATTGTCTGTATCCTATGTATAAATTTAGAACATCATATCATGTTAGCTTATGTTTTAAATTGACCAACAGCCGATCTTAATTGGTTAGCTAAATCCAAAAGATCATCACATGCTTCAGATGTATTTTTAGCACCTAGTGAGGTTTCATTGGCAACTTCGCTAATATTACGAATATTCCGATTTATCTCTTCTGCCACAGCAGTTTGTTCCTCTGCTGCACTGGCAATTTGATTGTTCATATCACTTATAGTATCTATACGTTCGCTGATTGTAGTAATTGATGCACTGGCAGAAGAGGCTTGCTCAACACTTGATATCGCTTGTTTCTTACCTTTATCCATAACACCAACCGCTTCTTTGGCCCTATTTTGTAAGCGTTCAATCGTCTGCTGAATTTCAAGTGTTGAGTTTTGAGTACGGCTAGCTAAGGTTCTAACTTCATCTGCAACAACAGCAAACCCTCTGCCTTGTTCACCTGCTCGGGCAGCTTCAATAGCGGCATTCAGAGCAAGTAAATTGGTTTGTTCGGCAATACCTTGAATAACACTCAAGACTTCACCAATGCTATTTGAATCATTTTCTAATTCATGGATAACACTTGCTGCATTATCTACTTCAGTCGCAAGCTGGTTTATTTCATCCATTGCTTGACTGACAATATTTTTACCCGTTGCTGCTTCAATATCGGCTGTACCAGCCGCTTCTGATGCACTTGTTGCATTTTTAGCAACCTCAAGCACTGTCCCCGTCATTTCAGACATGGCAGAAGCAACTTGTGTTGTTTCTGTCAGTTGTCTTTCAACACCACTCTCAGTTTGTTGCGTGATTTGTGCTAATCTGTTCGATGCTGTAGTCAGTTTTTCACTGGTTTCAGATATATTATCAACAGTTTTGGCTATTTTTTTAACAAAGGAATTAAAACTTCCTGCAACCCAGGCAAATTCATTTTTACCTTCTGCATATAAACGAGCTGTTAGGTCTCCATCGCCACTACAAATGGCTTGTAAACGTAATGCAAGGCTGGTTAAAGGGGATATAATGATTTTATTCATCACAAAATAACCTATACCACCGATAATAATAAGAACAACAATTAAATATGAAATGGCAATCCAGATATTTTTTTGTACCTCAGCAAAATGCTTGCTTAAAGGTATGATTATCTCAAAAGCACCATGTAAATCTCCAGCGCGTTTATTCTCCATAGAGTAGCCTAAAATGTCTGTCCCTCTATCATTCCCCCAAAGTTGTTGTGATGTATCGGGGTTTCCATGACATATTTCGCACTGTTTATCCAAGATAACAGGGCGAAAATATCTGGCTTCCTGGGTATTGTCATCAAAATATTGGTATTCTTTAGCTGATGGGTTATTTTGGAAATATAACAATGCTTGCCGTTCTATTGTATCAGGTGTGTTTTTTGGATTTCTTGCCCCTAGCCTAGGTGCTTTAAAACGGAAACCACTATTCTTTGTTTTTGCTTGTATAACATCCCAGGCGGTTGCAACAGGAACAGTTGCAACAACCAAGGCTTTGGCTTCAGTGGGGGATTTATTTTTTATAAGGTGTCTAAGATATTCTGTGGTAAAAATGCCTTGTTCCCATTTTTGGATAGTATTACTTCGTATTGACTCTGATACCAGAAGTAATTGCTTGGCCGCCATAATATTTGTATCAACTACTTTTTGTTTTTCGTGAGCTGCGTAAATTATTAGTATGCCTATTCCCAGAATAGTGAGTGTAGTCATGGTTATTGCTACAACACGGGTACCAACAGAATTCCAATTCATTAACTGCATGTAGATCTCCTTAAGCCTTAAGTGTCTTTGTAATTATTATAATTTAAAAGGGTTAATCCCCTAAGTACTTATATAATAGTTCAATTAAGTTATAATTCTATTTTTAGATTAATTTATCGGTTATTTTATTAAAAACTTTAAGGGTTATCATGGAAAAGATTAAGGTTTTATTTATTTGCATGGGAAATATTTGTCGTTCGCCCACTGCTGAAGGGGTATTTACTAGGTTGATTAAATCAGAAAAAATTGACAAACAATTTATTATTGATTCTGCGGGTACACATGCTTACCATGTTGGCGATGCACCAGACCTTAGGGCTCAAAAAGCAGCAAAGGACAGGGGAATCGACCTTGCAAAGATAAGAGCTAGAAAAGTTATTGTTGGTGATTATGAGGACTATGACTATTTATTGGTTATGGATACAGATAACTATGACTTGGTAATGGAATTTTGCCCAGCAGAATATAAGCATAAAGTTAAATACTTTTTAGAATATGCGCCGCACCTTGATACTATTGAAGTACCAGATCCCTATTATGGGGGTAAATATGGTTTTGAAAGGGTTTTAGATATGGTTGAAGAGGCATCTATTGGTTTTTTGAATACATTAAGACAATCTGGAGAAATACAATGAAACATACCTTATTAATTTTACAAATCGTATTACTTAGCTTTTTATCAGTCAGTTCTACAACGGTTTTTGCTAAAGAAAATAAAAAGATCACCCATGTTGTTATGGTTTGGTTAAAACATCCTGGCAGCCAGAAAGATCGTGCAGCTTTTATTAAAGCAAGTAAAGAATTTAATAATTTCCCTGGAATTATTAACCGACATACTGGGGTTGTGCAGGCGAGTGATAGAGTTATCGTTGATGATACTTTTGATGTAGCTGTAACGGTGACAATGAAAAATAAAAAGGCTTTAAATGCTTACCTTAATAGCCCAAAACATAAAAAAATATTAAAAGAAAAGATAAAGCCTTTAGTTAATAGAGTAGTTGCCTATGATTTTATCAGTGAATAAAAGGATTATTTAATGACAATAATTTCTAATACTATTAATTATCTTGATGCTGATGTCTTGCTTGAAGGTTTTTTTGCTTATGATGACAGTATAGAGGGTCAAAGACCCACAGTTATGATTAACCACGCCTGGGCTGGTCGTAATGACTTTGTTGAGGAAAAAGCTTTAAAACTTGCTGAACTCGGTTATTTTGCTTTTGCGGTTGATATGTATGGCAAAGGGGTTTTAGGTCAAAGTATCGAACAAAACAGTAAATTAATGCAACCCTTTATGGATGACCGACATTTAGTATTAAGTCGGATGAATGCTGCGCTATATGCTGTCAAACAATTGCCTTGGGTTAATGATAAGCAAATTGTAGCTATTGGTTTTTGCTTTGGTGGGCTTTGTGTCTTGGATTTAGCTCGATCAGGTGCTAATATTAAAGGTGTTGTTTCATTTCATGGTTTGGTTGATGCCCCAGAACAAAATAGCCAGCAAGCTCCGGTAGCTATAAAAGCTAAAATACTTGTTTTAAATGGTGCTGATGATCCCATGGTTTCAAATGAGCAACTTTTTTCTTTACAACAAGAGTTAACGAGTGCGAAGGCTGACTGGCAGGTTTATACATACAGCCAGACAATGCATGCTTTTACCAATCCTGTTGCCAATGACCCTAATTTTGGTACTGTTTACCAGCCTAATTCTGATAGACGCTCATGGCTCGCTATGAAAAACTTTTTAACAGAAATTTTTTAACAGGCATATTACTCGATATTCCAGTTTGGTTTTGTAGTTAATAGACTTAAAAACTAATGGGAGTGCATTTACTAAATGCTATAGGTTAACTCCTTACCAAAATAAGCTGAGTAAATTGTTTGTAATTAATAACCTCCAATTTGCCTTGATCTGATAATTTACCTAAAACCTGTTGAACTGTTGGTGTTAATGATTTAAACACTAAAAAATATAGTTCATTACTGATAGGGGTGAATTGAAGTTTTAGGCGTTCTGCCGCACTGCGAATGCCTAACCCAGCATCTGCTTGACGGCTACTTACCATACTGGCAACAGCTAAATGAGTATGTTCTTCATGATAATACCCATTCAATTGTTCAGCTTGGATATTTTGTTCTTGTAATAATTGGTTTAATAAATTACGCGTTCCCGAATCTTGTTGGCGATTCACAAACGTCAAATCCTGCTCAATCATTTGCTGTAAAGAGGTAACAGGTCGGTCTGGATGGCTAATAAGCCCTTGCTGCCTATGTTCTAAGGCGATAAATTGATCATGCTTAGAATCTAAATATTGTAAATAAGCATCTATTTGTTTTTTATTATGGCCACCTAGACCTATATGGAACCCTGCAATATTACATTTCCCCTCGGCATAAGCTAAAAGAGCCTGACCACTACCATCTATATGTAACTCTATATTTAGGTTTAGCTGGCGTAATAACTCTAATTTTTCTGAGTCACTTGCAATAATAATTAAGGCTTGTATGTCATTATATAAATTCTTCAGAATAAGGTTGGCTTTTCTCTCTGCACTCATTAAAGAGTCTCTAAAAAGCACATCAATATCTTTTTTATTTGCCAATAGTAAGCGGCCTAACTCACTTAATTGAGTCCCTTTCCCTCTTTGTTTTAATACCAAAGGTTGTCTAAATAAACTTTCCAAATCCTGAAGTATATTCCAAGCCTTTCTATAAGAATAGTTGCAGTGTTTAGCGGCTGCTTGTAAGTTTTCGAGTTTATCTAATTGATCTATTAAGCGTAACCCTGAGTCTAAGTCATATTCTTTTTTATTGTTTATTAAAGAGGTTTTTATTGTGTACTTTAAGGTTGGGATAGACATTATATGTAATTAGATGCATATTGAAAAGTAAATTACTATCCATTATAGTCTTTTATATAGGTTATATAAGAATATATATTATGTAATATATTACATATATAAAGATTCGTTGATTATTGTAATTAAATAGGCATGGATAAAGTGAAATTAAGAAAAAAAATATTGCTTGGAAGTATATGTACAATTATGGCTGGACAAGCACAAGCTGGATCAGAAGTTGAGACATTAATCAAAATGCTGCATACAAATGGAACTGTAGATGATGCGCAATTTGGTCGATTAATGGATGAAATTAGAGTGGGGGCAGTAAAAGTAACAACTGAAAAAAAGCAGCTACAAGCAAAACTTGATAAAGCGACAAATGTAACCATAAAAGTTGATAAAGGAGGGGTAAGTGTAGCAAGCAGTGATGGTGAATTTGCGATAAAAATAGGCGGCAGGGTTCAAGTAGATTCGGCCTGGTACAATGCTGATGGAGCAGGCATGGGTAATGGTACTGAAGTTCGCCGCGCCAGACTTTATATGCAAGGTAAAATGTTTAATGACTGGGGGTATAAATTACAGTATGACTTTATTGGAAATGGGCGTTCAGGTATTAAAGATGCCTTCATAGCTTACAATGGATTCAAGGATATACAGCTTAAACTAGGTAATTTTAAAGACCCTTTTATGCTTCAAGATCAAACCAGCTCAAAATACGTCACCTTTACCGAAAGATCGTTAATGGATGCTTTTTCGGCTGGTCGTCATATTGGTGCAATGGCATCAACAGCACATAAACATTGGACTGTTGCAGCAGGCTATTTTGGTGATGCGGTTAATACCTCTTCTGCGAACAATAAAGATGATGGCTGGGGGGTTGCAGGGCGAGCAACTTATGTGCCTATTAATAAAAAAACGCATATTATTCATTTAGGTGTAGCTGCTGATTATAGAAAGGTGGGGGGTAATGAAAACCTTAGGTTTAAACAACAAGCTGAAACCCACATTGCAGGTGTAAATATAGTTGATACCAATACTATTTTAAATGCCGATAATTACTTAAAGTTAGGAGCAGAAGTAGCGGCAGTTGAAGGTCCTTTTTCAGTTCAGTCCGAATATGTCTGGACAACAGTTGAACGAAATATTGGAAGTGATGTTGATTTTAATGGCTGGTATGCGCAGGCCAGTTACTTTTTAACGGGTGAATCAAGACACTATAAAAAAGGGCACTTTGTAAGTGTAACGCCAAATAGTATTGTTGGTCGCGAGGGGATAGGTGCTTGGCAATTAGCAACTCGCTATAGCATGGTTGACTTAAATAATGCCAATATACAAGGTGGAAAAGCAGAAAGTGTCACCTTGGGTGTTAATTGGTTACCGACCGCAACACTTCGTTTTTCGGGTAATTATGTCAAAGTGTTGAATGTAAATAAAGGGGTTACGAATGGTCAAGAACCAAGTTTATTTCAATTGCGAGGCCAATGGGCGTTTTAATATTACATGACGATACCAAACTCCGTTTTAAAGAATAGGAGGGGATAATTATGACCTCCATTACAAACTTATAGATATACGAGACTTACAAATATAATGAAAAAATTACAATGGTTAAATGCGTTACTATTTAATGTATTTTTACTGCTTGCTACTCCAAGCATAGCCGAGAATATTTTAAGAATGTCCACTACAACCAGTACTGAAAACTCTGGCTTATTAGCCGTATTA
>JAJRUF010000163.1 GCA_024277935.1 Gammaproteobacteria bacterium | reverse complement strand
GGATGCTGATTTTGACCTTTCCTGCTGGAAACACAAAGCCTTTTTTAATGAACGAGCTGGGGCTATTGAAATGCATTTGGTCAGCTTATGTGATCAGTTTGTTAAAGTCGGAAATGACAAATTTCACTTTAAATGTTGTGAGACTATTCATACTGAAAATTCTAATAAATATACAGTAGATGGATTTAATGAGTTAGCACAGCAAGCAGGATTTCAATCTGTCAAAATATGGACTGATCCAGAGGAGTTATTTAGCGTCCACCTATTGAAAGTAATGAAAACACGGTAAAGTTGAAGCAATTACCGAATTACTTAGGACTCAGGAGTCCTTATCAACTGGTTTCAGGACTGGTTTTCATTTTAATGTTGGCTTTCTTGGCTCTTGAACGCATTACCGAATAATGAGTGGCATCAATAAGTTTATCCTTGGATTGATTAGCAAAACGTTTGGTGAAAATGGCGGTGACAGCGCCCACCATAAATCCAATAGGAACTGCCGCAAGGTGGATGCCAGGAATAGGTAAAGCAGCCGCTATACGTATAGCCTTCGCTCCTGTAAAAACGCCCAGTTTAGCCGATGTCCAGGAGGTAGTTCCTTCATAAACACCTGTGGAAACAATATCAGCTACAACTGTTTTGTCCGTTAATGGAGCATCTCTTGTAATATGGCCTAGAGCAGTGAAGCCTGCCGCACTGATTGTATCTATTGCTATAAAGATAGGACCTAAAAGAACACTGCTTTGTCCTTGAGAAGCAATGCTTCCGCCTGTAATCTGATGCGAGGCACCGTAATCATAAAAAAAGCTAGAAAAGTCCATGGTGGGACGACCATAATTAGCATAGACTCCTTGTCCCGTTGAAGAAAAGAAGGCACTTGCCTTACCTGTTATTGAATCAGGAAGCATATTCCATTCTAGTTTTTCACCTGCTTTGTCAGCTTGATCCCATACAAAATCCCTTGAGAAAACCTTTCTTTCTCCACCAAAAACAGTGAGATGAACTTCTTCAGGTAGGTCATATTTGGTTAAATAAAAGCTTGTTGGCTTGATAAGATTCTGTAGTTCGGGCGGTAATGCGCTGTGGTGAATACCGATGGTTCTTGCTGCAAGTCTCCTACGGATAACCCTATTCTTAGGAAGGTTTAATTCGTTATTGTTTGAATCTTTATGGTCAAGAAGCGCTGCATCACTTTGGTTATCTGTCATAATCTTTAGCTTGTAAATGGTAAGTTATATGTAATAGAACAGATATTTATTGCTCTATAGATCCCTATGCAAAATTTTTTGAAGGTAAGTCTCATTTTTGCGGTTATATTGATATATTAGCATTTATTTCCAATATATATATATGTGTTTTCGAATATAGACTATTAATTGAAATTCATATATTCTCTTTTGTAGGTGTTAGAACAACTTTTAAGCCACTATTAACCAGAGATTCTTATGTTTGAAAATTCAGCCATTAAAATTGCCACAAGCAAGGCAATTAGTTCAAGTGCTCCATTTATTCCAGGAAGTATGATTTTACTTAGCGGGTATGTTGTTTGGAAGCTTTGGAAAAAGCAAACACAAATGCAAGAGGCAACTAGCGAACTTAGTAAAGAATTAAAAATTGTAAGAAAACAGGTTGCTGGAATCAAAGTCTCTATTGAAAAAGAAAAAGAAACAAAAAAAACGGGTAGTGAACATGTCGCGGCACTTAAAAAAACAGGTAGTGAGCGTGTTGCGGCACTCTCAGATTCATTTAAGAGTTTTTTTAACCGTTAGGGACGGCGCAATAATAAACCCACCATTCTTACTTATCTTTTATGCTCCTACTCAAATGATCTCAAATCGTTGCGTAGAATGACTATGCGCCTATTGAGATCATTTGATTAGAAGCAAAAATCCTGCGTAATAATGGTGGGTTTATTATTGCGCCATCCCTTAACAGCAATAAATAAACAGTAAAACTGTTTATTACCCACCCCCCCCTTTTTTTACACTTTTATCTAAATAAGGTAGAGACGATATAGGGCGTATATCAACAGCTGTCTTGTTAGTTGCTTGTTTTGCTAACGGAAGCATGGTATTTGCTAGCCCTACTATTTTTGAGCTAAAGTACACTACTAAACTTCCTGCTAATCCCATTTGAAAGAAAAACACGCCTGTCATAGTGATGATGCCTGGTACTATTGAGGCTAGATAATTATTTCTCATATTTGCTTCAAAGGAGTGAGAAATTTGCAGCAATGATTTAAGCTTCTCTAAATTACCATCCATTAATATGATCTGAGCAGTATCTGTTGCAACAGTTGATGCCCCACGTAGTGAGATAGAAACATTAGCTTGCTTTAATGCAATGGCATCATTAATACCATCACCAATATAGGCTACAAACTTTCCACTTGCTCGCATCTTTTTGATTATCTCTGCTTTTTGCGCTGGTAAAGTTTCAGAATAATATTGTTCAATGCCAAGCTCATCTGCAAGCTGACGAGTTGCTGGCTCATGGTCTCCTGAGATAATACATACATCGATATCTTGTGATTTTATATAGCTTACAATCTCTTTTGCTTCTGGACGAATGCAAGTTTGTAACTCTAAAGCACCAACCATTGTTTTGCCTACAGCAACATAAACAAGAGAAAAACCTTTTGTCTCGCTTTTTGCCTTTAAGATTTTCATTTCATCAGGAAAGAGGATGCCTTCTTGCTCCATATAGCGAGAACTTCCAACAAGTACGATTTCTGTATTGATTGTAACTTTGATTCCATATCCAACCATATATGCTATTTGTTCGATGATGGGCAAATCAAGTTTACGTTGTTTAGCTGCTGATACTATGGCTTTGGCAATAGGATGTGATTGTCTATTTTCAGCCGCCGCTGCATAGATTAGCAAAGACTTTTCATCAAAATCTCCTATCGGATGAAGACAGGCGAGGAGAGGTTGCTCCATTGTTAAGGTGCCAGTTTTATCAAATACAATCGTATCTACTTTTTGGAGCATTTCGAGAGAGCGACCGTCTTTTATCAGAATGCCATTTTTGACCATAATGTTTAAAAAATTCAACACACTAATTGGTCCATACAATTTCATGTTATAGCCAAAAGCAGTCCAAATCATTGCCATTGCGGCACTTGCGCCAAATAAAGGCAAGGTTAATCCACTTACAACCAAAGTTGGAGCGATAAACTTGTCTGCTATTTTTTTCCCTCGTAGCCGTTGGGTTTCCTTATACTCCTGTGTTTGTTCAAGTATTTGTCCAATTTTAGATGCATTAGTATTTAAGCCAGTTTTTTCTACTTCTACCAGAATGCGCCCTGTGAGCACCAATGAAGAAGCAAGTACTTTATCGCCTGCTTCCACCTCTACAGGCTTAGATTCGCCCGAAATACTGTGTTGATCAATACTTGCTATGCCACTTGTAATAATCCCATCTACTGGAATGATTTCTCCAGCATTAACGACAATAATATCAAGCAATTTAATCTCTTCGAGCGGTATTTCTACTTCTATGTCATTTTTTAATATCCACGTAGTGCGCTGTTTTTGGTTGAAAATGTTAATCAATTGCTTTTTAGAGTGGTACTCAGTTTTTGTCAGAAGTTTAAGACACAATAAACTTGTAAAAGTGATGAAAGCAGCCAAAACATAATATCCAGATGCTAAAAAGCTAACAACTGATACAATTTCAATAAGCTCTGTTGAAATACGCCTTTTTTTTAAGTTTAAAAATAAATTTTTAAACACTGGGGTAAAAATATAGAGAATACCAGCAGCTGCAAAGGGTAATACCGGTGCATAGAATACGGTTCCAAAGAGAGAAAGCCCCATGAGACCAACACTGCGTTTAATATTTTTATTAAGTTTTGTTTCGAGTATATTTTCAGAATGCCTACCACCATCACTGGTCATCTGTTTAATCTGCTGAAGACGTTGTTTATCTCCATTTTTTATATTGCTAATAATTTTTTTTAGGGTATGAGCACGATTTGACTTTGAGATATTGCCTTTTTTTTTGTTTAGGTTCTGTCGTGAATTGAGCTTTTGGTGATGCTTTCTATTCTTTACACCAAGAACAAAACCGCTACCGAAAATTAGAATTTGTATAATCATTGGATACCGTTGCTAAGAACTAAAAAGTACAAAATATGTATAATTTCAAAAATATTCACCTAATAATATACTATAGTTATTAAAAGCATATATTCTTTTTAACGAATATATGCTTTTATTGTGGGTTATTTTTTCGTTATGTATAACTACAAACACATGACATCCTGGAGATGCCTACTCTTTTATGTATATGGATTTGAAGATGCGTTTAATCTAGGTTAATGAAAAATATTAACGCCCCTGTTACATTTTCTACACTGGGCATTTAGCCCTTTTTTCCTGATGACATCATTCAGGATAACCATTAAAACTTATTTTAGGAGAATCAAATAATGACTGTTGAAAAAATGATTACAGCAATGGCAGGATCAATTGTTTTGGGTAGTTTGGCATTGGCACATTTCGTTAGCCCTAGTTGGTTGCTATTAACTGGCTTTGTTGGCTTCAACCTGCTTCAATCATCATTTACTGGTTTTTGTCCTGCCGAAAAAATCTTTGAAAAGATGGGCTTCAAATCTGCTTGTGCCGTCTAAGAGAACAAATAGTTTAATAATGGAACTATTGGAACTTACCTGAAGTTAATTGCAACATCATTTATGCATTCGTTTTATATTTGGATGTAAATTGATTTTCAGGTAGATTTTATCTCAATTTTTATTAGGAAAGCTTAATGATCCCTTTAATTGTTCTCATGCCCATGGCAGTTGCTGGTGGAGGCTTGTTCGGTTTAGCGCAAGAACGCATTCGTCGTAAACGCATGGATACAACACAACTCATTCCTTCCACTGAATCCTCTAATCTTGTTGATGAGTCTGACATAGAAAATCAAGAGTCGCCAATACTCATGGCTAGAGGTGATCTTGTTCAAATCAATCATTCAGAAAAAGCTGCACGTATCGCATTAGGTATGACGGCTGTAGGTTTATATTATCCACCACTTGTTTTAGCCTCTTTGCCTGTGATTGGTTATAGTGCATACAACTGGTTTCGTACTCGCTACCAATTTGAGCAAACGTGGTATAAATCACCTTTGAGTATTCTGGCAATTCTTGCACTGGGAAGCTCTATGTTAACAGGGCATTGGTTGATGGCATCACTGGTATTAACAGTCGACCTTGCATCCCGAAAGTGGATAGCAAAATGGACCGAAGGCTATCGTTTTATTGATGAATCAGAGGGCAAGGAAACTGGCAAAGAAATGGTTCCTTCTACACTAAGAGAACGATTCAGAAGTTTGATGCGAGTTGTATTACAAGGTCAGCCTAGATGGGAATGGTTTCCAGCTCTGATTGCTCGTGTATCAATGGGTCTATTTTTTGCCATTTCTGGCTGGAATAAATTATTCACTGTGTCTCACTGGCAAGGCTTATTGAGCGGAATGATTGCAACAGGGCTACCTTTTCCTAAGTTCCTATCCCTTTTTCTAGCTTCCGTTGAATTCTATGGAGGAGCTTTGCTAACCGTTGGTTTCATGTCGACATTTATCTCAATTGC
>JAJRUF010000162.1 GCA_024277935.1 Gammaproteobacteria bacterium | reverse complement strand
GATGGGAAGAAATGATAATCCCCAATATGTTCAAAAGCATCACTACGCAATAAATATTTGAACACACTATCCTTAATATTGTAGAAGAATAATCCGCCACCGAGTTCTTCTAATCGTTTAGCTTCTTGTTCTAGCATTTCAGAACCAGCCATATCAATAAAATTGATTCCACTTGAATCAATCAAGATATAGCGGTAGCCTGCTTTTGTAAGCTTATGAAACTCTTTTTGAATTGCTGCAAGCGAGCCAAAATAAATCGACATATCTATTCGAATAATTTTTAGCTGAGGGCATTCTTCAAGCCTTTTTTCATTTGCATCTTGCAATGATCTATTTGATAGTTTGGTATTTGGCGCTAATGAAATTATTTTTGGATAAGAAGTACGCCCTACAAAAAGCATCAAAGAAAGTAGAACACCCATGTAGATGGCAAATTCAAGCTCAAGGAACAGGGTTGCTAAGAATGTTGTTAAGAAAATAGAGGTTTCAGGGATGCTGATACGAAATATTTGTTTTATATGATGAAAATCAACCAGATTATAAGCAACCAATAAAATAGATGCGCCCATAGAGGCTATGGGTAGATAGGCTGTAACAGGAGCAATCAATAATACAATCAGTAGTAAAAATATGGATGCAAAAATAGCAGAAAAAGGTGTTTTTGCACCTGAATCATAATTAATCCCAGAGCGAGTGAATGATCCTGAGCCAGCATAACTTGAGAAAAAACTACCGACAACATTAGAAAGCCCTTGCCCAATAAATTCCTGACTTCCATCAATTTGCTGTTTACTTTTTGAGGCAACCGAGCGCGCAATAGATACCGCCTCAACCAAGCCTAATAGAGCAATTGCAAAGGCATCTGGAAAAAGTTGTTTAATGGTGGCAAAAGAAAAGTCAGGTGAAGATAAAGGGGGCAAACCACGGGGTATTGCACCCACCAACTTAACGCCATGTGATTCACCACTAATTGCTAAACTAAATAAGCCACCTGCAACCATCCCCGCGAGTAAGTAAGGCATTTTTGGAAGGAATTTTTTAACTAACAATGCAACAACTAAAGTAACCATTGCCACGGCAAAAATATAATAATTGATACTACCAATTTGATTAATCATATCTGCCCAGACATGAATAAAATGCTCTCCCCTAGGGATTTCCATACCAAAAATATATTTAAGCTGGCTTGTACCAATCAGTATGGCAGCACCTGCTGTAAAGCCGATAACAACCGTATGCGAAACAAAATTAACCAATGAGCCTAAACGCAAAAGACCAAAAGTAAACTGAAATAAACCTGCAAGAAATGCCAAGGTTAGAGCTAACGTAACAAATTCGGGAGAACCTGGCTGAGGGCTATGATCTCCACCACTTAATGCAGAAAAAACAACGATAGAAATTGCTGCCGTAGGCCCTGAAATTAAATGCAAAGAAGAGCCAAATAAAGCAGCAACGACTGGCGTAATCATTGATGTGTATAGACCATACTGCGGTGGTAGTCCTGCAATTGCTGCATAAGCAATGCCTTGTGGTAATACAATTACCGCCCCAGTGAGCCCTGCCATCATATCAGCTCGAATTGATTCCTTATTAACTAAAGGAAACCACCTTAAAAAAGGAAAAAACATGTGCCAAAAGCTACTCATTTATTTGAGTCCCCTGAGAAAAAGCCCTGAATATTAGGATTTGCTAATACAAAAGAAAGATGGCGCGAAATGATACTCCATTTCACATGTTTTTAGTAGGGTAAAGACCTGTTTTTTTATTATTTTAACAATTAACCTTTACATGTATTACATGTATTAAATCTGAATCCGTCTTAGCTTAAGCGGATATTTTTTAAACTCGTGATGAATCAATAGCTTATTCACTGTGTCGTAGCGCACTCACGGATTCTGGTTAAAATATTGTATTTCCAATAATTCTGTATTCAGCATAGCGTTTAGGTGTAATATCCCTCTCAGATTTTTTTCAACAAATCGACACAGTTTTTATTCCTAATCACTTCAGTTCATTATGAGATTAAAACGTTTTGGCAAAGTAACAAAAACAGTAGGGAGTTTGTGCCTACTTTTTTCAGTTATTTTTATGCCTCCCATTGTCGTTTCATTAATTTATAATGATGGAGCATTACCAGAATTTTTTGAATCTTTACTTCTTACTCTGTTTCTTGGTTTTGCCTTGTGGCTTCCCTTTAAAACAAAAAAAGTAGAACTCTATCAACGTGATGGCTTTTTAATCATCGTTCTTGTCTGGCTTGCATTAAGTTTTATTTCCTCAATACCCTTTGATCTAATATTACATACCTCCATTATTGACTCACTCTTTGAAGCTGCCTCAGGCGTAACAACAACTGGGGCAACCGTTTTATCTGGTTTGGATAATATGCCACCTTCATTGCTTTTCTATCGCCAAGAAATACAATGGTTTGGAGGCATGGGATTAATCGTCCTTGCCGTTGCTATCATGCCCCAACTTGGCATTGGTGGTATGTCAATCTATAAGGCGGAAGTCCCTGGAGTAATGAAAGAAGAGAAGCTAACACCACGTTTAAACAAAACAGCTTTATTGTTATGGAAAATGTATGTTGGCTTAACTCTCACTTGCGCCATTGCATACTGGCTAGCAGGAATGAGTATTTTTGACGCATTAGCACATAGCCTATCAACCGTATCAACAGGTGGTTTTTCTACACACGATCAAAGCCTTAGTTTTTTTCACAGTGCAATAATCGAAGAAATAGCCATTGTGTTTATGCTTTTTGGTGCGATCAATTTTTCTATTCACTTTATTTCTTTTAAGGAAAAAACGTTTAAAAATTACTTTAAAGACGAAGAAGTAATGATGTTTTTAGGAGTTATTATAGTTGCAATTACTATCGTCTTTTTTACTTTGCAGACAGTCAACTATTTTCATTATTTTTTTAAAGATCTATTAGATGTGACTTTCACAATAGTTTCTATGATTACCAGCACTGGTTTCGTAACTGTTGACTATTCATACTGGCCATTATTTATCCCCTTCTTTATGATGGTGATTGGTTTTATTGGTGGTTGCGGAGGTTCAACAGCTGGTGGTATGAAAGTCATGAGAATTATGATTCTAATCAAACTGATAAAACGTGAAATGTTTCGTTTATTACACCCAAAAGGCGTTTTTCACATTCGTTTAAATGGAAGTAATAAAATAGCCAGCAGAACACTGCAATCAGTTTTTGGTTTCTTTGCTCTGTATGTTGCTTCTTTTGTGGTTCTGCTTTTATTAATGATGGCTGATGGTGTTGATCAGGTAACGGCTTTCTCAGCTATAGCAACCTGCATGAATAATATGGGGCCAGGGCTAGGCGCTGTCACTCAATCATTCGCAGGGCTTGATGATCCAGCAAAAATAATTTCCATTGCTTCCATGCTCTTAGGACGTCTTGAAGTAGTTTCTGTCCTAGTTTTACTTAGCCCTGAATACTGGAGATTATAATTGCTTT
>JAJRUF010000161.1 GCA_024277935.1 Gammaproteobacteria bacterium | reverse complement strand
CTAAGTGAACCGGCTAAACCACAAATTAATTGTGCTGATTTAGCCTGACTGACAAACTGTTTAATACCCGTTATATCCATAACTTGTAATAATGAGCCATGCGCCTTGTTCATAGTATCCAGCATAACACCATAAAATCCAGCCTGTTTAAATAATTCTATAGTGCTAATATCAGGGTTAGTATCTGCAAATAATACAGCAATTAATTTATGACCTTGTTGGCTTATGCTCGATAAGCTGGATATAGTGTCTTGCCAGTCACCACCAGGAAAAAAACCAATTTTAATATAATCAACACCTGTTTCAGCCATTGCTCTTACAGCTTCATAAACAATATCTGCTTGCATAGGCAGGTCACCTACTGTTGCGCTAATGAGTTTTTGGTGATTAACAGCATTTACAATAGTTCTAACATCTTTAGTTGATAAAGCACCTAATGCCCCTTGTTCTGGTTGTTTTAGGTCAATAATATCAACGGGTGTGTTTAAAATAAGTTTAGCCTCTTTTAGGCTGTTGACACTTGCCAGCATTCCAGTCATATTTTTTCTTGCTCCTGCTTATACTGTTCGATTAATTCCATTAACCATCCCCAGGCTTCAAGCTCTTTTCCTCCTGCTGTTTTATGTAATCCTATACTTAAATATTGGATTTCAGACTCTATCTTTTGGATTGGTAACATTTTTAATCGACTCACTAAAATAGCAGCCTCTAAGACTGCAAATTGAGCGCGGTTATAGCCTGTAAAAGGTGCGTGATTTACGCTGTGAATAGCTTTGCAGAATAATTGAGGGCGAGTTTCGTCTTCTTCAATACGTAATAATGTTAATTCTTTATGAGCTAATGCAGAAGAAAGATAATGTCCATCAATTTTTTCTGTGGCCATTAAAGGCCAGTCACGTTTGCCGGTTAAACAGCCGGCAAATACCCGTACATCATCGCAATAATTAATAACTGCTGATTTTGAATTTAAAATATTATTGAGTGTAGTTGACGGACGAAAAGGTAAGATAATAAACTCATCCTGTTGAATGTGTACACCCATGGGGGCAATATGTGTCACACCGTCAACATTTTGAGTGGTGACTATAACTTCTTGTATCATTAATTTTTTTGTAAAGTGGTTCCAGCAGGTTTAAAGGTATGTAAATCAATAGTCGATTGATTAAGTTCGGTCGCGCAACCCCAGCTTAAAGCTTGATCTTGGTTGAATCGTTTACCTAATTGCCATGCTATTTCTGCACGAGCAAGTTCTACACCTAAATAAAAAGCATGTCCGGCATCATTTTCAACTTTTAATAAAGGAAATAGATCAAAAGGGTCTGTTGCTGTATGCAGTCCATCACGGTTATAGATATGAATACCTTCTGTACTGGTTTGAATGCGAAAACTAGGGTCTCTAATAGCAGCTGCAAATTCTTCTATTTCATCTAATTGATAAGGAAAAGGTGAGTTATCATGCACCGTTATTAAATTAGCATCAATGTGCTTAGGCAGGGTATTATTTTGTTTTGCCGCATACATAATACGTCTGGCACAATCCGCTTCTTTAATTGCCCGGCGTGCATGTTGACTTACTTCAGTAGCAAGAATATGGTTAATATTTAATTCAGAGCACATGCCTAGCAACAAGGCATTCATACCTGATGTATCTGCATGAGTTAATTCGGTAATATTACCCACCCCCATCATCATTTCTATATCAGGGTATTGTTGTCTGAAGTTAAAGTTTCTGGCAATTGATTCGGTAAAACCAAAATGTATGGGGTCTAAAATAGGGTCAACAATAAAGTCTTTATTGTTAGCTTGTAGTACAGAAATAGCATGGTCAAGAGAGGATAAATCACCATGAATTTCAGGTATTAAAATAGGTGTTGCATCAACCTCATTAGCAATCCATATACTTTTATTGCTTAAACTAAGCATATAGTCGGCTCCTGCTTTAGCGCCGCGAAGTAAATCATCATCCTCTAAAGAGTCAATACTGACAGTAAAACCTTGTTGCTTTAAAGTGATGATGATATCTTCCATATGCGGAAACTTGGTGCCAGGTAAACAGCCAATATCTATCACATTGGCACCTTGTTGCTGATAGTAATAGGCACGTTTTACTACCTCCTCAACACTGATGTTGGGGGCATCAACAATTTCAGCAAAGATTTTAACTTTGTATTTTGATAAATCGTATTGATGAGCAGCTTTACCAAAATAGAGGGGTAAATCTTTTAATTCTTCAGGGCCACGCTCAATGGGTAGACCAAATTCAGCTGATAGTGCCTCTATGTCCCCACGACACCGCCCCGGCAGTATAATTTTGTCTGCGTTAAAGGTGTCTTTAAGACGGCGGCTAATCATATCTGTCGTCATTAAACCGGCTACTTTAAGACCCAATTGATGCACTGTATAACTAAACTCCGGTTGCATTCTTTCTAAAATCTGACGCAATTGTTTTTCGGCAAGTTTGCCCGTCAAAAATAGCATGTGTTCAGTTATATTAGTCATTATGATAAAGGTTTAATTCGTTGTTTTACGCTATCTATTAATTCACCGACACTTTCGACGACTTCGGTATATTCAAAAGTTCGGATTTTAGCCGTTGCTTCAAGATCAATCTTACGAGGATAGACCATAACCTTACCACCTGGAGCGGTTGTTTCCATTACAGGTGCAATATCACAGGGGTAAACAATGCTGGGTACACGACACTTACCCGCTTGTGAATAAAGGTTGGTGACTAAAGAGTCTGCAATGCCTAAAACACATTTTGCAATCGTATTTGAAGTGGTAGGAGCCATAACAAAGGTGTGGTAGTAGCCTTTATAAAAGTGTCCAACGGGAGGAGCAGAGGCTGCTTTGTCACGAAAAACAGAATGCCTAGCTCGTACATCTTTAAGGTCTACCCCATACATTTTTAAAACTTCTTCCCCCGCTTGACTTAAATATAAATCAACATTATCCAGAGTTAGCAGGAATTCAAGACATTCTTCTATATAATGTCCTGAGCCAGTAATAGCCCAAGCAATTTTTGCTTGATTTTTATTGATTTTAGTCATAACAAGTTATTATACCTTATGGCGGTAAAGCATTAGCTTGGAATTTTATGAGGTAATACTTTTGACGGTTTAAACTCTAAGGTTGTAAGCAAATGCAATCTTCAAATAGCTTTATATTTAGGGATAGCGATGATGTTCGATAAGATCACAAAACCACTAATTATGGGTATTTTAAATGTAACACCCGATAGTTTTTCTGATGGAGGGGCGTATACCCAGGTTACTGCGGCTATCGCACAAGTTGAGCGAATGCTGGCGGAGGGGGTTAATATTATTGATGTAGGGGGCGAATCAACTCGTCCGGGGGCAAAAGCAGTACTTGCAGAAGAACAAATTGCGCGTGTTGTACCGGTGATTAAAGCTATTAGAAAAGAATTTCCTTCAGAGTTAATGATGAGTGTTGATACCACTCTAAGTGTTGTTGCCAAAGAGGCATTAGAGGCAGGTGCTGATATTATTAATGATATTTCAGCAGGACAGAATGATAAGCGTATTCTGTCCGTAGCGAGCCATTATCAAGTTCCTATAATTTTAATGCATATGCAAGGTACGCCGCAAAATATGCAAGATAACCCTTATTATGAAAATGTTGTAGATGAAGTTTGTGATGCCTTAAAAAGTAGAATAGAAGAAGCACTGGCTGTGGGGATAAAAAAGGAGAATATTGCATTAGACCCGGGTATTGGCTTTGGAAAAAGAAGAGAAGATAACATAAATTTATTGGCTTTTTTGGATCAAATTGTTTTGCTTGGTTACCCTGTATTATTAGGAACCAGCAGAAAGCGTTTTATGGGGAGTTTATGTGAGGTGTCAGAACCTGCTGAATTAATAACGGCTACTGCGGTAACCACCGCACTAGGTGTTATGTCGGGTGTGTCAATATTTAGAGTGCATGATGTAAAAGAAAACCGGCAGGCAGTTGATGTGGCATGGGCAATAAAACAAGCCAGAGAAAATGCTGCACCCTAAATTACAAAAACTTGAGAAAAGTTTAACCCCATCAACATTAACGCAAATATTTGATCCACTTTTGGAGCAAAAGAAAATTGAGCTGTGGCTTAAACGAGATGATTTAATTCATCCTATTATTTCGGGAAATAAATGGCGTAAACTTAAGTATATTCTTGACCATGTCTTAAGCCTCAATGCGCAAACAATTATTAGCATGGGGGGGGCTTACTCCAATCATTTACATGCCTTAGCTTTTGCCGGTAAACAGCTAAATCTACACACAATTGGATATATCAGAGGAGAGCGTCCAAAACAGTTTAGTTCGACTTTATCTGATCTAGAACGTTGGGGGATGGAGTTAAGATTTGTTTCTCGTTCAGATTATAGGATTTTAAGGCAATATAAAAACTACAACTCTCTGCCAGGTATACAAAGAGGAGAGTATTGGTTGCCTGAAGGAGGGGCAACTAAACTGGCACTAAAAGGGGTGGCAGAAATACTTATGGAAATTGAGATAAAATATGATTGCTTGTGTGTGCCTTGTGGAACAGGTACAACAATGGCTGGGTTAATAAATGCAAGTCTAACAGACTGTCATATTTATGGGTTTTCAGCATTAAAAGGAGGTGGCTTTTTACTTAAGGATATTGAGCCACTATTGATTGCTAATAATAACAACTGGTCTATTCAATTGGCTTATCACTTTGGAGGTTTTGCAAAAGCAAATACTGAGCTACTATTATTTATAGAGCGTTTTTTTAATCAGTATGGTATTGAGCTAGAACAAGTATATACAGGAAAAATGTTATATGGCTTATTTGACTTAATTAAAAAAGATTTTTTTAAAAGTGGGCAGAAAATAGTTGCTGTTCATACGGGTGGTTTGCAAGGAAAGGCGCGTTAAGATAGATGATGCGGTTGAATTGAAATAAGGTAATATTTTGAAAAATATAATAAAAGATATAATTAAGGCTCCCCAATTTTCTGAAGGCGTTAGCTGGAAACGGAAAAAATATGTTGTCAATGAAGTTGTGGTAAAAGAAGGGGAACTAGCAAGCTCTCTTTTTTTTGTTGAAACAGGTGAGTTAAATGTAAGCAGGCATGTCGGGCTAGGTGGAGAAAAAGGCATTCAGCCCGGGGTTGGTAAGTTAAAACAAGGTGCTGTTTTTGGGGAGAGTTGTTTGCATTCAGTACTGCCTCGTATTGCTACGGTAATGGCGGCTACAGATGTAACATTGCTTGAGTTGGATGGAGAAAGGTTAAGTATTTATTTAGATGATAACCCCATTAAAGGGTATTTGTTTTATAAATCTTTATTTGATATTGTAATTAGCCGCTTAAATAATGCTAACCATACAGTAGAAACGCTTATGGCCTGGGGGTTAAAGGCGCATGATATTGATAAGTACTTATAAAAAATCAAGCCTGTAGATTATTTACAAACAGAATGTGTAGTTTTAAGTTATTTTTGCTGAAAGAAAGCAAACATGGTATAAAGGTAGGTTCATTTTTGTATTAATACTCACATTTATCGACACGGCTGGTAGGGTGCTGGTTTTATAACTGGTTTCCAGGCGGGATAGGTGGAGGCGAAACCCAGGTTTGTCGCTTAATTAAGCAATAACCGAATAACTTAGGAGAAATAAATGGCAGCAGTGTCAATGCGTCAAATGCTAGAAGCAGGTGTTCACTTTGGACACCAAACACGTTACTGGAATCCCAAAATGGCTTCATACCTTTTTGGTGCACGTAACAAGATTTATATTATTGATTTAGAGCAAACTCTTCCATTATTTAATGATGCAATGAATTATCTAGGTCAAATGACAGCAAATAAAGGTAATATTTTATTTGTAGGTACAAAAAAATCTGCGCGTAAAACAATTGCTGAAGAAGCTAAACGTTGTGGGATGCCTTATGTAAACCATCGTTGGTTAGGTGGTATGTTAACTAACTTTAAAACAATTAAAAAATCAATTAATCGTTTAAAAGAGTTAGAAGCAATGAAAGCTGATGGCACTTTGTACCAAAAATTCAGTAAAAAAGAAGCTTTGGGCATGGAGCGCGAAATGGAAAAGCTTGATCGGAGTCTTGGTGGAATTAAAGATATGCGGGGTACGCCCGATGTGCTCTTTGTATTGGATGTAGGCTACGAAAAAAATGCAGTAAATGAAGCGAAAAAATTAGGCATACCTGTTGTCGGTATTGTTGACTCAAACAACTCACCTGAAGGAATTGACTACGTTATTCCTGGTAATGATGACTCAATACGTGCAGTTAAATTATATTGCCAAACAGCTTCAGCTGCTGTACTTGAAGCAAAGTCTGCGGGATTGGCAGCATCGGCAAAATCTGAAGATTTTGTTGAGGAAGTTAAAACTGAAGAAGCTTAATCGCTGTTGTAAAATTGGGTTATAAAAATATAGCCCTATTAAACGCTCCCTTTATTCTTATTGGGGGCGTTTTTTTAGTTAAGAATTTGAGGAAATGAAAATAATGAGTATTACTGCTGCAATGGTTAAGGAACTACGTGATAGAACGGGTTCTGGTATGATGGAATGTAAAAGAAGCCTGAAAGAAGCTAATGGCGATATGGAATTAGCTATTGAAAACATGCGTAAATCAGGTCTTGCTAAAGCAGATAAAAAAGCTAGCCGTGTTGCTGCTGAAGGGGCTATCGGAATTAAAGCCAGTGAAGATGGTAAGACGGTTGCTATGATAGAAGTCAATAGTGAGACAGACTTTGTAGTAAAAAGTGAAGAATTTAATGTTTTTTTAACAGCGGTTACAGATGCTGTCTTAAACAACGATGTGATTGGTATTGAGCAGCTAGCAGAAACAGTTTTAGCAACTGGAGACTCAATTGAAACAACACGTCGCGCTTTAGTGGCTAAAGTAGGTGAAAATATTTCTATTAGACGTTTTGAAAAATATTCAAATGTTGAAGGTGGTACAGCTTGTTATCTGCATGGTGGTAAAATTGCTGTAATTATTGAGCTAGCAAAAAATGATGCTGAGTTAGGTAAAGATATTGCAATGCATATTGCTGCGGTTAATCCATCCTGTGTATCTGAAGATCAAGTTCCTGCAGACGTTATCCAAAAAGAAAAAGATATTTTTACGGCTCAAGCACTTGAAAGTGGTAAAAAACCAGAAATTGTTGAAAAAATGATTGTTGGTAGAATCAAAAAATTCTTGGCTGAAACAACGTTAGAAGGTCAGGCTTTTATTAAAGATGACAAAATGACTGTTGCACAATTAACTAAATCTAAAGGCAATTCAGTTGTTCGTTTTACTCGTTTTGAAGTAGGCGAAGGTATTGAAAAAGAAGAACTTGATTTTGCAGAAGAAGTTAGAGCTCAAGCAAGTGCTTAATTAAATAAAACCCCAGCTTCGGCTGGGTTTTTATTGATAAGAAAACATATACTTTTTTGACATAGCTACTACCTCTTAGATAGGATTCTAGGGGTAGAACGAATTAAAGCAGTGCTGGAGCAATTGCAGAAGAATATAAACATGTAAAGAGGCTGTTTAACAAAAGGCCGTTACCTTTACATAACACTTAATTTATTTTTATAGGATTTTTGATCATGCCCAAAATGATATGCAAACGAATTTTACTTAAATTAAGTGGTGAAGCTCTAATGAGCGAAGAAGGTGGAAGTATTGATGCGAAAATCGTCAAGCGCCTTGCAACTGAAATTAAAGAATTGTGCGATGCTGGTGTTGAAGTTGGGCTGGTCATTGGTGGTGGAAATATTTTACGGGGTGCAGAGCAAGCTGCAGAAGGTCTAAATAGAGTGACTGGAGACCAAATGGGAATGTTGGCAACTGTAATCAATGCACTAGCCATGCAAGATTCTCTAGAGCACCTTGGCCAACAAGTGCGAGTGATGACTGCTTTAAAAATAAATCAAGTTTGCGAAGACTATATTCGTCGTAAAGCAGTTAGGCATTTAGAAAAAGGTCGTGTAGTTATTTTTGCTGCAGGTACTGGAAATCCGTTTTTTACGACAGATTCGGCTGCTAGCCTAAGAGCAATAGAGATAAATGCTGAATTAATGATTAAAGCAACAAAGGTACAAGGTGTTTATTCAGCGGACCCGGAAAAAGATAAGAATGCTAAATTTTATTCACGGATTACCTATGATGAAGCACTTGATCAGCGTCTTAATGTTATGGACACTACTGCTTTAGTATTATGTCGAGAAAATAATGTCCCCATGCGGGTAATGAATGTTTTTGAGCCAGGGTCAATTATGCGCCTTATGCAAGGTGAAGACATAGGCTCTCTAATAGAGAAAGGTTAGGAATAAATAGTATGATTAGTGATATACAGCAAGATGCTTCTGTACGGATGGGTAAAAGTGTTGATGCACTACAAAAAGCATTTTCAAAAATAAGAACAGGGCGTGCTCACCCTAGTTTGCTCGATCAAATTTCTGTTTCTTATTATGGTTCTGAAACACCCTTATCGCAAGTAGCCAATATATCAGTTGAAGATTCGCGTACTTTAAAAGTATCCCCTTGGGAAAAAGATATGGTGAAAGCCATAGAAAAATCGATTATGGGTTCGGATTTAGGTTTAAATCCTACCACTCAAGGTGTCACTATTCGGATACCTCTTCCTCCATTAACAGAAGAACGTCGTCGTGATCTTGTTAAAGTTGTAAAAAATGAAGCAGAGCAAGGCCGTGTTGCTGTTAGAAATATTCGTCGTGATGCCAATTCTGAAATTAAAGAAGCATTAAAGGAGAAAATGGTTTCGGAAGACGAAGCACATGATGGTGAAGAAAAGATTCAGCAGATTACTAATAAATACATTAAAGAAATCGAAAAGTATCTTGAAGCTAAAGAGGCTGACTTACTTTCAATGTAATACTAACAATGGATAAGTTAATGACAGGTAATGGTAATCCACGGCATATAGCTATTATCATGGATGGTAATGGGCGCTGGGCAAAAAAGAAAATGATGCCGCGGATTATTGGTCATCGAGCGGGTGTTAAAACAGTCAGGAAAGTGGTTGAATTTTGCGTACAAGAAAAGATAGAGGTTTTATCTTTATTTGCTTTTAGTAGTGAAAATTGGCGCCGGCCCAAAAAAGAAGTCAATATGTTGATGGAGTTGTTTATGGGAACGCTCCAATCACAGGTTGATAAGCTTGATAAAAATAATATAAAACTACATATTATTGGCGATAAAAGTGCTTTTTCTGATGTTTTACAAGCCAAAATTGCTGCAGCTGAAAAGCAAACAAGCCACAATACCGGGCTTAACCTTGTTATTGCTGCAAACTATGGTGGACGCTGGGAT